>NZ_QTLR01000009.1:0-50952 GCF_003602765.1 Veillonella sp. AF36-20BH | reverse complement strand
TTTACTGACCCCCAGTTTAACTGGGGGTTTAGTCATGCCTATTCGGCGTACAATATAAAAAAGCGGATAGCTCATTACGAGCTATCCGTTTATTTCTTTGGTGATCCAGGAGGGATTCGAACCCCCGACCCACGGCTTAGAAGGCCGTTGCTCTATCCAACTGAGCTACTGAACCATGTGGATTCCCTATATAATTATCTATTATAGTATAAATTATGTACTATGTATCGTCAACTACACCCTATCTTAGTATACCCTAAAAAAGGCAAAAAAAAATGGAGCGGGTGAAGGGAATCGAACCCTCGCGACCAGCTTGGAAGGCTGGGGCTCTACCATTGAGCTACACCCGCAAATAAAAAATGGTCGGAGCAGCAGGATTCGAACCTGCGACCCCCTGGTCCCAAGCCAGGTGCGCTACCAAACTGCGCTATGCCCCGTCATTAATTACTTTGCTATTATAGCAAACCCGGTAGTTGATGTCAACCACTACTCTTGCTGAGTTCTTACTCTCTCGAGTATCGCTCTGCAACGAAAATTATTATATCATTGATAGAAACTAGTGACAAGTACTTTTTTACAACTTCATTAATTTTTTTACTTATACATTAATACATTCTTTAATATATATCTATCCTTACTTCTATTATCCTATACGCCTACGCTTCCATATCATTTTAATCTATAAATTATTCGCCCTAATAGTATAAAGCCAATCATATGCTAAATCGAGCATATAAAAACATGCACCCCTTTCGAGGTGCATGTTGTATTATTCTATAGTTATATAAGATTTTAAAATGCTAGTAAAACAAATAGATTAACCTTCGTAGCTACCATCTTCTACTACTTGAGGATTTTTTGCGATACCTTGTTTTACAGCAACTTCAGCAACTGCTTTAGCAACAGCTGGAGCTACGCGAGGATCGAATACGGATGGCATTACGTTTTCTTCGTTCAATTCACTATCAGGAATCAAGTGAGCCAAAGCGTCAGCAGCAGCTAATTTCATTTCGTCAGTGATTTGAGACGCACGAACGTCGATAGCACCGCGGAATACGCCTGGGAATACTGCTACGTTGTTGATTTGGTTAGGAGCGTCGGAACGACCTGTACCAGCAACGCGGATACCAGCAGCTTTCATATCAGCATATGTAGCTTCTGGGTTAGGGTTAGCCATTGCAAATACGATTGCATCGTCAGCCAAGTTTTCCAAAATTTCTTTTGTGAAAGCACCTGCTGCAGATACACCAAGAAGAATATCGGCGCCTTTAGCATTTTCAGCCAAGTTGCCATGTTTTTCTTCAAGTTTGAGCAAATCAATCAATTCAGCTTGCAAAGAGTCAAGTCGTTTGTAGTCTTTGTGCAATACGCCAGAGGATACCAACAATGTGATATCACGAGCACCTGCAAGGTACAACAAGCGAGCAATGTTTGCACCAGCAGCACCAGCACCGTTTACAACGATTTTAGCAGTAGCTAAATCTTTTTTAACTAAACGAAGAGCACCTTTTACACCAGCTAAACATGCAATTGCAGTACCGTGTTGGTCATCATGGAATACAGGAATTTCCAATTCTTCTTTCAAACGATTTTCAACTTCATAGCATTTAGGAGAGGAAATATCTTCTAAATTAATACCAGCAAAGTTTTTTTGCAATAATTTTACTGTATTGATCAATGTATCAGCATCTTTTGTATCTACAACCAATGGAATGCAGTCTACATCACCGAATTTTTTGAACAATAAGGATTTACCTTCCATTACTGGCAATGCTGCTGCAGCGCCAATATCACCAAGACCAAGTACACGAGTACCGTCAGATACAACGGCAACCATGTTGGAACGGCAAGTTAATTCGAAGGATTCTGCTTCATTATCTTTAATACGCAAACATGGTTCTGCTACACCTGGTGTGTAAGCTACAGATAAATCATGAGCGTCTTTTAATTCATATTTAGTTCCTACAGTAAGGAAACCTTTTAATTCACGTTTTTTTTGTACAGCTAATTCACGTACGTCCATAACAATTCTCCTTTGTGGATACACTCGGACTCTTTAGAGTCGGTAATTTATACCTTTAACTAATTGTATTATACAAAATGCTAAATCATAATTCAAGTTTTTTCGATATAGTTTTTCGAAATTTTTAAAAACTACTATCATTAAGCTCCAGTAGTAATAAAGATTAAGCTCTAATAGTTATAAAGTAAATTATAAAAAAGTAGATAAACCATATAAGGCTTATCTACTTCAAATCTATCTTCGTATTATACGCTAAAAGCTGTCACAACAATGTTATAAAAGCGGTCTTTAAGCTTTCACAGATGGCAAATTACGTCCATAAAAGATTTCCATCATTTCTTGTTTTAATTGATGTTTAATTTGCTTGATTTCACGATCGCTCAACTCAGCTTCAGTGATGCCAAAGAGATAATTATCTAAATCAAATTCTTTTAACATCATCTTTGTATGGAAAATATTTTCTTGATATACATTTACATCAATCATGTTGTACATGTTGCGAGTTTTTGCACTAATGTAATTTTGAATGGAATTGATACGATGATCGATATAAATTTTCTTACCAGATACGTCACGAGTAAAACCACGCACATGATAATCCAAGGTAAGAATATCAGAGTCAAAACTTTGAATTAAATAATTCAGTGCATTTAGCGGTGAGATTTGTCCACATGTAGAAACTTCAATGTCGGCACGGAATGTACTAATCCCTTTGTGCGGATGGCTTTCAGGATAAGTATGTACAGTAAGATGTGATTTATCTAGATGCATAACTACATCTTCTTTTTCAATTTCCTCTTCAGAAATCAAAATCGTAACAGATGCACCTTGAGGATCATAATCTTGTTTCGCTACATTAAGGATGTTAGCGCCAATAATATGGCTAACTTCCGTCAAAATAGCCGTTAAACGATCCGCATTGTATACTTCATCAATGTACTGAATGTATTGTTTTTTCTCTTCTTCCGTACGAGTATAACAAATATCATAAATATTAAAACTCAATGTCTTTGTGAGATTGTTAAAACCATATAACTTCATTTTAGGCTTTGCTTTAACTGGTGTATCCATGATATGTCATAACCCTTTCCATGCATAGACTTACTATTTCTTTTGAAAGTTTCGCAAACGAAGCTTTCACCATATAACTAAACAATATCTTGTTTATACACAAACTCTACATCAAACTGTCCATTATCGTAGGTAACGATGGCAAAGGTACCACCGGAGCGATCACGAGCCAAAGAAATACTGCCAGGATTTACAAATACCGCATCACGGGCACGAACCTCACCATGATGATGGCTATGACCGGACACGATGAGTCGTGCACCCATGTCAGTTCCTAACTCAATCAGTTTTTGTATTCGATTGTAATATGATACCTCATGACCATGAGTCATGTAAATATAAGTATCTTCGAGCGGAATCAATTGCTCTCGTGGTTCAAGTGGTTGCACACGATCGTTATTGCCACGCACCGCATAAACAGGAATATCCGTATGTCCCTGCATATAGCGTGCATCATCACCAAAATCACCAGCATGAAGCCACATATCGATGTCTTGATCAGCGGTAGCAGCCAAGACGAGGTCGATATCCTCTAGATACCCATGAGTGTCACTTAAAATGCCAATTCGTTTCATTGTATTTAATCTCTAATGCCACTATATTATATATTTATATGAACTATACCATATAGTTCGAAAATATCAAAGCTTGTTAATTAATTCACGTAGTGCACGGCCACGATGACTAATCGTTTCCTTCTCTTCTATACTTAGCTCTGCCATAGTCTTTTTAAACTGAGGCACATAGAAGTACGGATCATAGCCAAAGCCATTCTCCCCTTTTGGCTCATCTTGAACAAGTCCATCACAATAGCCTTCCGCAGTAACTTCTCGGCCATCAGGATATACAAGCGCTAAAGCACATACATAATGACCTGTACGGTTACTTTTCCCTTGTAGTTCACGAATTAACATCTCGTTGTTTGCATTGTCATCACCATGACGACCTGCATAACGCGCAGAATATACACCTGGTGCACCATTGAGGACATCAACCGTAATGCCAGAGTCATCAGCAAGACATGGGCGATTCGTAGCCTTTGCATAGTAGCGAGCCTTCAACAAAGCATTTTCCATAAAGGTTGTACCAGTTTCCTCAGGCTCCTCAATGGAAATCACAGCTTTTACAGGAACACAATCGATAGATAAATGGGAGAAAGCCTCGGAGAACTCACGAATTTTTCCTTTATTGCCTGTAACAAGTACAATTTGTTCCATCTTACACCTCCGGAACTGTAGGATACGCTTTACCTACTTTATCTGCTGTCGCACCAAGTACTTCACGTTGTTTAGCCATGAGTTCATCTGTAGCAGTTTCTGCTAGATCAAGTAAAACATTGAGTTCATCACGGTTAAAGGTACCGTGTTCGCCTGTACCTTGTACTTCAACCATATTGCCAGAACCTGTACGAACTACATTCATATCTACGATGGCAGCACTATCCTCTTCGTAACAAAGGTCCGTAATAGGACCTTCTAGACCAATACCTACAGAGATGGCTGCACAAAAATCAGTAATTGGGAATTTTCCTGCTCCACCAAAGGTGAAGTCCACCGCATCAACGAGGGCTACAAAAGCACCCGTAATAGATGCTGTACGCGTACCGCCATCCGCTTGGATAACGTCGCAGTCGATAGTAATAGAGCGTTCGCCTAAAGCTTCAAGGTCTACGACAGCGCGCAAAGCACGGCCGATAAGACGTTGAATCTCTACGGTACGACCAGTTTGTTTCCCCTTTGAGGCCTCACGACTCACGCGAGTTTGCGTAGAACGTGGCAATAAGGAATATTCCGCAGTTACCCAGCCTTGTCCAGAACCTTTTAGCCAGCGCGGCACAGAATCCTCAACAGTGGCCGTACAGATAACCTTGGTCTTACCGCACTCAATGAGTACAGAACCTTCTGCATACTCTGTAAAATTCCGTGTTATTTTAATAGGTCGCAATTGACCCGCTGTTCTATTATCGCTGCGCATAGGAACCTCACCATTCTAAAACTAAATATTAGAACGCCCCTTATACAAAGGGGCGTTATTTCTTATATTATATCATATTTTTTCTATTTTTCAGTATTACAAATCATATTATAATTTACGATTCTAACATGATGACTCGCATTATTATTTATGGAAATTAACATTATAGTTCATATTGGCCATTGCCGAGTGGATCTACCACAACGTAACGGCTTGCTCCCCCTTCTACTTTGGCTCGTTTTGCTTCTACAATAGCATCTTGACGCGTCCCTTCATCTGCTTGCCAAGGGATGAACATAGCATATACACTTTGCGACCCATATGGTCCGTATTGTCCTCGAGAGAGCACGCTATGCCAGCCTACCTTGTCTTCGTACATACCCACCTTTTCAAGGCGCTCCTCTTGTACGCCTGTTTCATCGTAGTACACGTTATAATGATTAGACCAAACATCCCCTGCACCTACGCGCTCGTCTTCGACCATCTTATGACGGTTAGCCCATTGTATTTTCCACTTAACGATTAAATCATCTATGTAACTAGTTACATTTTGACTCTGTTTGTATTTAACAGGATCAAAGGCAGGTTCTACGACTTTGCTGTAATCAAGGCCTGCCATGGATAAAATGATACCCGTATTTACATATGGCAACGCTTCTTGTACGGAATAGCCTCCTTCAAGTACAGCTATATCTGCTTGTAACAAATCGACTAATTCTGCATAACCCTTCGCAGTTACCTGCATATTAGCCAACGGATCACTAAAGTGATTATCTTGTCCTGCCGAGTTAATGACGATATCTGGATTAAACTCTTCAAGAATAGGCAATACAAGCTCACGCATGACCTTCATCAAACCTTCGTCACCGGTACCAGGAGGTAGTGGAATATCTATATTACTACCGATAGCCTGAGGTCCACCAAATTCATCCATAAAGCCTGTTCCTGGATAGAGGGTTCGTCCATCTTGGTGAAAGCTAATATACAATGTATCTGGATCGTGGTAAAACACATCTTGAGTACCATCACCATGGTGTACATCGGTATCTACTACGGCAATGCGTTTGATTCCATAGGTTTGGCGCATGTGTTGAATCATAACGGCTTCAATATTAATCGTACAGAAGCCACGAATACCATGAACCATAGCCATTGCATGGTGACCTGGTGGTCTTACTAACGCAAAAGCACGGTCTACTTCACCGCGCATGACTGCATCAGCTGCCGCAATAGCACCTCCAGCAGATACCCGATGAGCTTCAGTCACCCAAGACTCTAAATCTGGAGCACCAACGTGAACCCGCTCTATTGTATTCCAATCCGCTACTATTGGATTATATTCTCTAATATTCGGTATATCTAACAGACCTTCCTCTACGATTTGATCACGCGTATAAAGTAAACGCTCTTGTCGTTCAGGATGTGTTTCAGAAATTTTCCAGTCAAACGCGGGGAAGAATACTAGACCTAAACTGTGATTATATTCAGCTTTATCAATAGTAGAATTCACGTCGTCATTCAGTTTCGTATTCATATTCTTTTCTATAAGGCCATGACGCTCACGATAGGATAGACCTTTATTCCACATAGTGTTTCACCCCCGCCGCTAG
This sequence comes from Veillonella sp. AF36-20BH, assembly GCF_003602765.1. NCBI lineage: Bacteria > Bacillati > Bacillota > Negativicutes > Veillonellales > Veillonellaceae > Veillonella > Veillonella sp. AF36-20BH. Next base: position 44,274 of record NZ_QTLR01000009.1, on the reverse strand, counting down.
TTGTACTTTCACAGTAATTAAACGCTCCATAGATTGCCAGCCCTCTACTACAGGGAAATCCTCAATACTAATAACCTCTATCTCTTGCGCTGTATCTAAACCTAAACGTAAAGCCTCTTCACTAAGAACCTCTTTAGCTCGTTCTACAACTTGTTCCGCTCGTTTTAAAGTACAATTTTGCTGTTTAATGCCTAATTCTGGAATGACAAGTAAACGACGTTTTGTATCTACATGGACAGTGAGTTCGATGGTAGATAGGGCTAGCGCAGCACCAATAGCATTCGCTACGGCTGCATTTTCTGGAATCGTAATAGGTAAATCCATATATTCTCCAATGCTCGCTCCGAGACTTGGCGCCGTGCCTCCTACTACAACAATATGTTCAGGCACAAATATATCAGGATTTACAATATCTGCCACCACATAAATAGGGCGTTTGTTCTCAACCGTTATGACCTCATCTACGCCACGTTGAATCGTTTCCAACGCATTTTGTAGGATTAGTTTTGCTACATCAGAGGCGGTCTTAATAAGAGTTAGTTGATTATTTGAGGTATTTATATTATTAGATTGCAACGCAGCCTGTATAGCATCCGCTAAATCTTGTAAAGCTCGTGATGCTAGATTAAAGTCGCCATAGTTCGCGTGACCGAGCACGATAAGTGCATCCCCCAAGGTAGGTTCTATACCACCTAGAGCCACTGATGGTCCCACTCGTTCAGGACCTACGGTAAGATTACCATTTTTAAGGCGAATTACAGATTCCCCACCAATACCGACAGAAGTAACGGCAAAGGATCGCACTGCACTTGGATACTCACGGATAGATACACCATTTTTTGTCATCAATGGTTTACCATGCTTCCAAAGGGATATATCCGTTGTAGTACCCCCAATATCTAGAGCCACTGTATGCTTATTACCTATAACGCCGAGAGCCGATAGTCCAAGAACTGTTGCAGCAGGGCCTGTAAAGGCAGTCTCTACTGGACGACTCACCATATGCTCCATAGGTAGAGAACCACCATCGGCCTTTAAAATGTGAAGTGGAGCCACTATATTTCGAGCACGGAGAGCGTCTTCGACATTTTCCTTAAATACCGTAAATACGGGTGTCACAGCGCTATTAAAATAAGCGCTAATAGTACGCCGTGGAAAGTTTAAAGAGCCACTTAATAAACTGCCATTAGAAATTGTATGATATGTGTTTTTCAATTCCTCTGTAATAGATAATTCTTCCTGAGGATTCCGTACACCAAATTTAGCTGATACAGCAGCCAAATCAGTACCACTACGTGCTTGAACCATGTTGGCTATACCACGTACAGCATCAGCAGGGGTATGCTCTACAACGATACCTCTATGATCTGTATAACCTTGAAGGTATATAGGTTTCACAGGGAATATATCATCTACATTACGGCCTGGACCTGTAACCACATAGAGATCTACTACTTGCTCCTTCTCTTCTACGATGGTATTCGTCACCACGGTAGTAGATAAGGTTACTTGTTCAATATTTGATGTATCATAACCCTCCAAAACCGCATCTAAGGCCTCACCTATACCATTCATTAGATTATCCTTTGTAGTCCGCCTCTTGGCAGTTGCCACTACACGATGGCCATCAATGATAACAGCATCGGTAAAAGTACCACCTACGTCTAACCCTAGTAACATATAACCTCCTTATTAGTATTAATAAAGAATCTATACAAACTCAAAACAGAGTAAAGAAAACTCAATTTAAGCTAGCATATAATCTCTATTTGAACTAATATGCAATTCCTATTCAACCCTGCGTATAGTTCGTATTCAATCTCATTATATATAAAAAAGCTGTACCCATCTCTATGTGATGAGTACAGCCTTCTGTTATTTACCAGATACAGATGCGTAATTTTTGATGATAACAATCGGAGTCATTTGGCTATCATTACCAAATGGATTATCAATCAACAATTGTGCAATTTTCTTAGCGTCAATGCCACGACTTGTACCTAAAATAGCGGACCGTTTCAAATCATTAACATCAGCTACAACGGCACCATAACAACCAGTGCGAGATACAATTTTCTCAGCCACTTTATCAGGATCCTTTGGACCAAATACAATGTGCTTATCAAATGGAGGCATAGTCCCCGTTACATCATCTGTTAAGGATGCAGCCCGAGCAATTGCATAGAATACCCCTGGTTTACGGAAAATTTTAGCAATAGCGCCTAAAATAAAAGCACCTAATACCTTCCATTTACCATCCAAATTCATAGCCGATTGCATACCATAAATAGATGCCATGGAACCATCTGGATGGATAAAACGATTAATTAAACGAGCTTGCCAGCACACATTTAGCTCTTCAGGACGTGTAAAACGACCTTGCGTAATAGCTACTACAGATTCAGCAACGCATACGATATCTTCAGGTCCAATATTATGACCGCCAAATTCAACGATAGCATCAACGATGTCATCATTATCTGTAAGAATACGTGTTGGCACACATACTAACTCTAATTCTGCCATTGTTATGCCTCCTTATTGAACCATTGCTGCTTGAACTTCTTCAGCAGTCAAACGAATACGCTGTTTATCGATATGATAGTCTGTCCGACCTACGATTTGGTAGTAAATATCGATGTCCATATAAGGGAATCCCTTAATATCTTCTCGAATATTGCCAGTTTTACCTGTTAATGTAACATATACACGAATTGTGCCACCTTTGCGTGGTTTGATAATTATAGCTTCAAAGTATCCATCTTGACGTGGACGATTAATATCCATAGCCCAAGCATTTACCTTAATAGCATCAAAATGTTCTTCTGGTAATAATGGACGTGGAAATAAGTCCATTATTGTGCCTAATTGGCGCCCTTTATTTACAAATGGTATATCACAGAACAACGTAATGGACTCAAAATTACGATCAGATACTTGAAAGTTCGTTGCTCGTTTCGCTAATAAGACAATATTTTCATTACCTTGTTTCAATACAAACAAACGGAATAATAAGTACAGAGCTGCAACAGCCACAATAATAGCTATTACTGCACTGAGGATGTTATAAAACCACATAGGGTATCTCCTTTATAATGTAATATGTTCAATGGTACGACGGCTTGTATCAAGGAAGGATGCACTCAATGTATCACCAAGTTCGACATCCTTTGTAAAATACAATGTCACGGTGCCTACAGTATCTTGAGGATTGAAAAGATTTTTACGCTCAAGTCTGTGACGAACCAATTCACTTGTTTCAAAAGCAGGATCAATGAACTGAATGCGACATGATGTTAGTTCCTCTAGTAAAGGTTGTACAAATGGGAAATGAGTACAGCCCAAAACGACTACCTCAATTTCTCGAGATAATAAAGGTTCTAAATAATCCTTGCATACTTCACGAACAAAGTAATCATCTAAATGACCTTGTTCAATAAGCCCCGCCAACTCTGGACAAGGTTGTTCCCAAACCAAAACCTCATGATCAACTTCTAAAGCCACATGCTTATGAATATGACTATTTACAGTGGCTACGGTTGCCATAATACCGATAGTCTTGCTTTTACTTTTATTAATGGCTGTTTTCACACCTTGTGATACACCAATAACTGGCACAGATACAAGTTCACGGACCGCATCAAGAGCCACAACGGTGAAGGTGTTACAGGCAATCACCATCAACTTAACAGGCTGCTTTTCTAGCGTCTCCGCAATACGACACGCCAAATAAGTGATTTCATCATCACTGCGATTACCTACAGGATTATTCGCATTATCACCGATATAGATGAAATCTTCGTTAGGAAATTGTTCTTGTAACACCTTTAACACAGATAATCCGCCTACACCAGAGTCAAATACACCGATAGGCAATTGTTGTACATTACTCATGCGGCATCTCCTCAACAGCTGCTAACATAGGCAGATAAAAAGTATCGTCTAATCGCACAATTTTTCCTGTTAATTTTGACATAAAGGCGTTCTTAGTTTCCCCCGTAGCAAGTAACGCTCCATCACTAGCACGGCGCATGCGATAGCGAAACACCATTTGAGCCCTTGTCATCTTAACCAAATACGTTTCGATGTGAAGTTCATCATCGAAATTCGCAGGTTCTTTATAATTGCAAGATACATTCATGATAGGAAATACAATATCCTCATTCATCATATCCCACAAAGTGACACCGATCTTACGAAGGAATTCAATGCGCGCCATTTCAAACCATCTAAAATGATTACTATGGTGAGCAATCCCCATCATATCAGTTTCATAAAATCGTACATTTACTGAAGCAATATGCATAAATTCTGTCCTTTTTAAATAGTATACAATTTTTATTCTATATCTATTACTTTAGTGTGTCAAATAAATAAAGGCAGTTCAATCACTGTGGATCAAACTGCCTAAAATGGTAAAAGTTAGCGACTGCTACCAAATGGAAAGAATTTTTTTGCCTCTTCTTGATGACTCGTTTTGATATAACGATTCGCAATCTTAAAGGCTAATCCGAGTACTGCCACATCATCTACCCAACCTAATACAGCAATCGCATCCGGCACAATATCAATAGGTAATACCAAATACCCTAAGGCACCTGCAATGACCGCTTTTACATATTTGGGAGTATCCTTGTCACGAAAACAAAGGAACAAGGTTACTGCTTGTTGTACAAAGGCAAGTTTCTTACCATATCGACCAAGAAACCCTAAAAATCTTGATTCGCTAAAATACTTACCATATTTAATAATATTAAATGGATTCATAGTAATAATAATCCTTCAGCGTTTATTTACGCAAACCGCCAATTTTTTCTTTCGCTGTATTAACAGTGTTTGTAGCAACATCTTTTGCTGTCTCTACGGCATCAGAAGCTTTAGTTTTTGCAGTTTCTACTGCTACTTGTGCAGAAGCTTTTGCCACTTCTACACCACCTTTTGCGAATTCTTTGGCTACTTCAATACCTTCTTTAGCAGAATCAATTTTTTCTTTCGCTGCATCAGAAACCTTTGCTACAACCTCTGCTGCGTTATCATGGATTTGGTATTTTGTTTCATTATTCCATTTATTGATGGCAGGTGTTACTTTTTCATCGTAAACTTGCTTTAAAGATTCTTTAGCAAGACCTGTTTCGTTAGCAATCCCAGCCCATACGTCACGTTGACCTTGAGTGAAAGGAATGCTAGCACTTGCATCACGAACGATTTCAGAAGCAATAGCTTTGCCATTTTCAAGGAATTCAGCAACCATCGGTTTGTAACGTTCGATATCAGAAGGCATGCCATCTTGAATCCAAATATGTGCAATTTTACCAATAGCATAAGTTAAACCGATAGCTACAGGAACGCGAACAGCTTTAATTGGAATTAAAAGGGATACTGCAGCTGTACCTACAGCTGTGCTAAGACCACCTACTAAACCAACTACAGCACCTGCTTGCAATTCTACATCATAAAGATGAGCAATGCGAGTTACCATGTACGTAGCATTGGCGCACAAAGCGACACTGCTGAATTTAGAGGATAATGCCAATGCTGCCGCACGACCTGCCCCCCAGAAGATAAATTGTTCAACTTGATAGTCACGATCTTGAGATCCATCCGTAAGGGGCTCAAGTGTTACGCCATTATATTCTGCCATAAGTATTCTCCTTTGTTGTGAACCAACTATAGGTCTTATTATTAGTATTATTATACCATTCTATTGATAGAAGTGAAATGAATTTTTCTAATTATCCATATATAATAGCTTCTAATATTTTCTATATTACCAACTTGTGAGTCCTCCATCGATTGTCCAGGCTGCACCTGTCACAAAAGACGCCTTATTACTCAACAAAAATACAATTACTTCTCCAATTTCATGAGGCTTAGCAATACGACCTAATGGGTAATGTTGGCCCATTTCAGCCTTAGCAGCCGCCGCATCTTGGTGGGCATTAGCAATCTGTTTATCTACTAATGATGTATCTACATCACCAGGACACACACAGTTTACACGAACACTGTGAGGTGCCATTTCAAGAGATAGAGATTTTGTAAAGCTCACTACAGCTCCCTTTGACGCACCATATACAGAACACGCTACATTACCTTGTAAACCTGCATCACTAGCGATTGTTACAATACTGCCCTTTGAGGCTCGTAAATAGGGAAGCGCCGCTTGACATAAGAATACAGTACCTTTTACATTGGTCCCAAACATTTCATCAAAAGCTGCTTCTGTAACATCAGCTAGTAACTCTTCTTCATAATAGCCTGCAGCTGTTACAAGAGCAGACACCCCACCAAATAAATCTACTGTTTCTTTTACAATTCGCTGACAGTCCTCAATTTTAGATACATCACCTTGAATATATTGTACCTTAGAGGAATAACGACGTAGCTTAGTTTTAGCCTTTTGACCAACTTTTTCATTTCGACCATTGATGACTACACACCAACCTTCTTTAAGTAAAAGCTTTGCCGTAGCAAATCCAATACCCGATGTACCACCACTAATCAAGGCCACTTGAACATCACTTTTATGAGGCATACCTTGCCCTCCTATAATGTTGAAATATAGTCATAGACTAATTTCAACAACATAACTGTCGTTACCGACAAGAATACAACTCGCACCAAAGATGAGCCCTTCGCAATTGCCAAATGCGAGCCTAAATAAGCACCTATAATTTGACCTGCCCCGGTGGCAAGACCATACTTAATATTGACGTGTCCTAAATATAAAAATACCAATAAAGACGCCAAATTACTAGTAAAATTCAATATTTTTGCATTAGCAGATGCATGTAAAAAATCAAAGCCTGTAAAGATAAAGCCCATAATCAGAAATGTACCTGTACCAGGACCAATAAAGCCGTCATATATACCAATGCCAAGAGCAAAAGCCATACAAATATATAGCGCTTTTCCTGTTACCTGAGATGTACGATTGATTTCACCCCAGTCTTTTTTGAACACCACAAAGAGTGTTACACAAACAAGTAATATGATAATAATAGGCTTTACATATAGCGGTGGTAAAGAAACAACCGCCAAGGTACCAAGCATAGAACCCACAAAGGTAAAAGGCAGTAATTTGCGAACTAGGGAAAAATCAACCATGTGATTTCTCAAAAATGTAATCGATGCACTGCCAGCACCAAAAATACTAGATAATTTATTACTGCCTAGAGCCACACTAGGTGGAAGATTTGTTAATAACATGGCAGGTACAGAAATGAGGCCTCCCCCGCCTACAATGGAGTCTACAAAGCCAGCAAACGCACCAGCTACGGCAAGTAAAACGAGTATAAGGATATCAAATGGTAAACCTGTTACCGCAATGAGCCACTCCATAATAAACCTCCTACAGATAGCACATCAACGGTCGCCAAAGGCCACCGTTGTCATGCTAATTTATTTTATTTTGCACCTAGACGATCGAGGGCCAATGTATAACCATCCGCACCATATACTAAACAGCGCTTTACACGACTAATCGTAGCAGTACTCGCACCTGTTTCTTCTACGATTTTCTCATAGCTATCCCCTGCGCGAAGCATTTTTGCTACTTGTAAGCGTTGAGATAATGCTTTTAATTCGTTAATCGTACAGATATCTTCAAAAAATGCATAGCATTCCTCTGTATTTTCAAGCGTTAAAATGGCGGTGAACAATTCGTCATTTTGTTGACTTCTCAATTTTTCATTGATACTCATAGGATCCTCCTACTTCTTATTCATCGCTTTAGACCAAGCATCACCAATCATTTGTACAACTTGTACCAATACAATCAAGATGATGATTGTAGCGATCATAATATCTGCTTGGAAACGTTGGTAACCATATCGGATAGCAATATCCCCAAGGCCACCACCACCAATAGCACCAGCCATCGCAGAGTACCCGATGAGGTTAACGATAAGCACCGTCACATTGTCAATAATTGTTGGCAATGCTTCTGGTAATAATACTTTCCAAATGATTTTTAATGGGCTTGCCCCCATGGATTGAGCCGCCTCGATAACACCAAAATTAATATCCTTAATAGACGTTTCTACAAGGCGCGCCAAGAATGGAATCGCCGCAATTGTCAATGGTACACATGCTGCAGTTGTACCGATGGATGTACCTACCACCATGCGAGTAAATGGAATGATGGCAACCATCAAGATGATAAAAGGTACGGAACGAGTGGCATTCACAATTGCACCTAACACTTTATTTAGTGCTACATTTTCCAAGATATGACCTTTAGAAGTAACAACCAAAACAACACCAAGAGGAATACCTAATAACATTGCCATTACCGTAGAAATTATCGTCATTTGCAATGTATCAAGGGTACCAGTTATGAGTAGATTAATGATTTGCTCTGACATAACCGATCACCTCGCTTTCAATTGGTAACGTTTTGATGTAGTCCAAACCTTCTTGTGCATTTTCTGGGTCACCATTCAAGATAACGATGAGGCGACCAACGCTCGTATTTTGGATGTAATCAATGCCGCCAAAAAGGATGCTTACATCTAAATTAAAGCGTCTTACGAGACCTGCTACTACAGGCTCATCTGTTGCTTGTCCTGTAAATTTGAGGCGAACTAATGGCGCGGTTCCTGCAATCCATTGATCATGCAACTCTAGATGTTCCAATGCTTCTGGAGGTAAGTTTTCACTCACTACAGAGCTAATAAACTCTTTTGTCGTATTTTCGCGAGGATGTGTGAATACTTCAACCGTGCTACCTTCTTCGAGTATTACACCGCCTTCAATAACTGCCACGCGATCACAGATTTCACGGATAACGTGCATCTCATGTGTAATGAGCACAATAGTGAGCCCCATCTTCTCGTTAATATTTTTCAACAATTTCAAAATAGAATCTGTTGTTTGAGGATCAAGGGCAGATGTAGCTTCGTCACAAAGGAGAACCTTTGGATTAGACGCTAAAGCACGAGCAATACCAACACGTTGTTTTTGACCACCAGACAATTGAGATGGATAGTTGTTCATCCGGTCTGTAAGGCCTACAATATCAAGAATTGGCTCAATGCGTTCCTTAATTTCGGCCTTGCTCATACCTTGCAATTCCAACGGGAATGCTACATTGTCATACACTGTACGAGAGGACAAGAGATTAAAATGTTGGAAAATCATACCAATATCTTTGCGCGCTTTACGCAAAGCTGATTTGCTAAGTGTTGTTAAATCTGTACCATTTACGATAACAGAGCCTGATGTAGGTGCTTCGAGCATGTTGATGCACCGAATCAATGTGGATTTACCGGCACCGGATTGACCGATAATGCCAAAGATTTCGCCTTCTTTCACATTTAGGCTAATATCTTTCAACGCTTCCACACGAGTAGCGCCTTCATAGACTTTACTAATGTGTTCTAATTGTATCAAAATAATTTCCTTTCTTAAGGTAAATGTTTAACATTTGATGAAAGCAGCTTATCTATCAAGGTAATCCTTCTTCCATCAATTTTTCTAGAGCTTCGCGTAGACGAAGTGTAATAGCACCTGGTTTACCACCAGATACTGGATTTCTGTCTAGCTTAGTAATTGGAATGACACCACCAATTGTATCGGTAAAGAATAGTTCGTCCGCTTCATCTACAAAGGTGCGGTCAAATTCTTTCTCAATAATGGTAATACCTAAAGATGGTGCTACACGGGTTAAGATCATTTGGCGCGTAATACCTTTTAAGATATGATTATCCGCTGGATGCGTGTACAAGATACCATCTTTAACAGCAAACACATTAGATGTGGCACCTTCTGTACAAATACCATCACGGAACAAAATTGCTGTATAGGCAAATTTCTTTTCTGCTTTTGTTTGCGCCAAGATATTCGGGATCAAGTTTGTAGTCTTAATATCTACATGATCCCAACGTTCATCAGGCAAAGCTATCGCTTTTACACCTTCACCCAATTTATTGACTTCATCTAAATCCAAGGTACGGATAGACATAAGCATTTGTGGTTCTAATTTGGAGCGATCATAAGCATGATGACGTGGTGCTATACCACGAGAGATTTGTAAATAAATATAGCCCTCTTTGATTTCACTTTGCTCGATCAAAATTTCGTGCAATTCTGTCAAATCATCAGGGGTCATTTTTACAGGGATATCCATTTCACGCATAGAGCGATACAAGCGATCTTGGTGGTAAGACAAAGCGAAACAACGGCCTTTTACGACACGAACAACTTCATATACAGAGTCACCAAATAAATAGCCACGGTCATCAATGCTGATAACTTTAGCACCTGGTTCGACGAATTCACCGTTAAAATATGTTAATTCTTGCATAGGAGCACCTCTTTTTCTATTCCGTTACTCTATCAAGTGGTAATCATCATGGACTTATTATAACACAATTACTTTCAAATTTTCACACTTTACTTTGTGAAAGATATTAATTAGATATACAAAAATCCGCTAGGATACCATAGTTAAAAACTATATCCTAGCGGATGTATTGCATATATTACTTTAATACTAAATCAGCACCACAGAGCTAGTTAATACTATGGCCGATACGAAAGTACTAATACCAATTAGGACTCTCTATACAACAAAAGCTTTCTGATTATACTAGTGCCCCAGTACAAATTTACGAATAGACTTAGGTAAATAATTGAAACCTACCGTAGTCAAATAGGATAATGCCAGCGCCATGGCATACATAACGAGAACATTGACCACCGTGTACAAGAGATTGTATTTAGCCATCACAGCAGATATGATTAACAACCAAAATGGATGCGCTAAATAAATACCATACGATTTATCGCCTATCTCAGACCAAATGGACTCCATCGTCACGTTCATAGGTAGCCTTTGGAATAGGAACAAACTAAACATCGTTCCCAATCCTGTATAAAGAACGCCCATAGGACTCATTTGATGTACCGTATAAATTGCTTCCAACACAGTGTAATGCCATACGTCCATGACATAGTAATAAGAGCCAAGCATTAATAATATAGAGCTTACCGCACTGACGCCTAAAAGGTAACGATAACGCCACATATATTCGCAGACGATTTCATATCGTTCAGCACATACGGCACCTAAAAGGAAAATCCACACATAATGAATAACCCAATAGTTGAGTCGCATATCAAAAAGATATTTAAGAACTGGCTGATTGCTTAGGTTTTCTGTTACCCAACGGCCAAGCATGTAAGACGAAACATAATCGATACCAACTTGGATGACAAATAGTAACACCAGCCAAAATACAGGCCGTTTTAAGATGACTTTCACCATTGCCCGCCATAACGGCATCATCACGTAGAACCATAGCAAAATAACCATAAAATATAGATGATACATAGAAGTACCAAAGAGTAGATTTATCGCCAACGACCCTGGGTGTAAATTGCCAAGATTATGAGCTGTCACCCCTGTATATAGCAGGTAAAAAATGGACCACGTAATATATGGAAATAGCACCACCTGAATGCGGCGGTGCATAAATTCCTTATATGAGAATGGTCCCTCTACCGAAGTATGATAAAACAAGCCAAATGCAGAGAGGAAGAAAAACGCAGGTACTCCAAAGCGAGAGAGAATTTCTAACACGCTGATGAGTTCTAAATTTACAAAAGGATTTTGCAATGCGTAAGATCCTACATGAATGCCGATAACACCGAGCATACAGAGGCCTCGCATATAAGTAATTTCCGGTAAAAACGCTTTTTTCATAGCCATTCCCTATTCACTATTGACCAGGTGCCACTGCAGGTGTTGGTACAACACGTGGACCTTGAGACTCTGTAGCTGGTTGTTTAACTACCGGAGGTGTAGATGTAGGTGTTTGAGGCGTTGCAGTTTTTTCAGGTTGTGCGGCTTGTACTGGTACAGCCTGACCATTTGCTTTAGCAGCCGCTTCTGCCTTAGCCTTAGCTTCTGCTTCAGCCTTAGCTTTTGCTTCAGCTTCTCGTTTCAAGCGTAATTCTTTTTCAAGTGGTACCACTGGTTTGTCATAAACAGTGATATCCGTTTCAAATAGACGTCCCCATGGGAATGTAGCTTTTACTGTACGAGGATTGATTTTAAGATATTTTTCAGCGAAATCTTGAATGCGTTCACCTAAATAACTTTCAAGACGTTCATTTAATTCACCAGAGTAACGAACATTGTCTGTTCTGATAGAATCTTGCATACGATAAATATCTTTACGGATATTTGCTTGATATGCCCAGTTGTCCAAATATTGTTGCGTCAACATATCCCGATGACCTTCTGGACTCATAGATTTAAGCAATAATCCTTGAGCAATAGCGTAACCTACTGTGTTACTTGCTGTATTCCAACCATTATACGCACCGATTTTGTACAACAAATCTCGTTTGTACATAGCGGATACCAATGTATTATCTGCACCATTATTAAAAGCAATATCTGCAACGCTTACGTTCACACCAGAGTCAACAGCTTGTTGAATGCGATCTACGAAAGCATTTGTAGAGTTGGAGATCATCGGGAAGTTTTCGAAGTTTTCAGACTCGCCTGTACTCGTAGTAAGAGGTGTATTAACAGCCAATAATACAGTTGGTTTACCTTGTGTCACCATCGTTCCACCTACAGCCTCAACGTGTTGAGCAATTGTTTTATCAATCGTTTGATCTTCGTAACCTGGTAATGTTTTACCGCCACCACCGAGTGGATAAATTACGGAGAATGTAGGTTTTTCTGTGCTCACATCGGTACGGGAACGCGCCATCAATAAGAGACCAAGTTGGTCAGCACCAGGGAAGCTACCGTATTTTTCAACAGAAATATCCTTGGAATATTTGTTAAGGTAACGACCTTCTAGAGCGGATTGAGATAATTGAGATGTATCATCATGACCTAATGCAAAGTAGTCGAATACACCACTGCGAGTTTCATCAATCAACTTTTTGTTGATTTTCATATTTTTTTGACGGCGGTCAAACCAGTCTTGCAAGTATTCCACAGGAACAGAGGCTTGTAGGCTCATCAATTTTTGAGTTTCTTCTTGCGTTAAAGAGCCAGAATCTAATTTATCTTGTAATGCAGCGATTTGGAAGATAGTTGGGCCATATTCCGCATAGTAGGCCGGTTCAGTACCGCCACCACTCGCACGTGGGGAACGCATTACGGTGCCAAAGCCATAGATGCGTACATTTTTATTCCGCGCTTTTAAACCTTCAATACGTTTCAAGCGATTTTGCAATGTGCTAAGTGGAATATTATGTTTACGAGAATCTACAAGACCTCCATAAATAAGAGTATCTGTACTTAATACCATAACATCAACACGACCTGCATTTTGCTCTACCCAAGCCATAATTTGATCAGCTTGACCTTGGTACGTCTTACCAGAAATCAAGTGTTGAGGTGGAGTCAACACAGTCATACCCGCCTCACGAGCTGTATCAACTGTATATTGCAAACTTACAGGGCGATCATCTTGAGGTACATATAATACGGTTTCTGCATCAATTTTGATGGATGTACCTGTAGCAATGGCTGTAACCATTAATGCTACTTTCAACCATTTATTTGTCATAAAGCAAATCTCCTTCTGTGTACACGAGTACTCTCGACTCGAAAATTAACTTTTATATAATACTCTTTTTTTCTGACACTTTTATGAAATACTTAATAGTATAATTATATCATTTACCTGTTATTTCTCAAATGCAATGCCTTTAGCTTTAGCGCACTTTGGGTAAGCTCCAATTATATTTAATAGCTAGTAAACGGATAACTAGTACAACGGTAAACGCACCATATACAGCCTCTCCAACCCAGTTAGAAATAACCATTAAGTAATAAACGATGCCCCCAATAACACTAGGCAGAGCGTACACATCTTCTTTCAAAACAGACGGAATCCGTTGAGCCAGCATATCTCGGATAATACCACCTCCAACAGCAGTAATAGTTCCTAATAAAACAATGAAAATTGGCAACTCTGGATATAGTTTAAACCCTGCAGATGCTCCAGTTACTGTAAAAGATGCCAACCCAACTGCATCGGCTAATAAATAGCTTGCTCGGCTACGAGGGCCCATAGCATGCTTGCGATAACGGCTGTTATAGATAATAAATACGATAATTGTTACGGAAATAACCACAGTTACATATACAATATTGCGTAACGAATTCGGCGGAAAATACCCCAAGAGAACATCACGTACAATTCCACCACCGATTGCCGTGGCCAGTGCCAATACAGCCATACCAAATATATCCATTCTCCGCGCCACCCCAACAAGTGCTCCGGAGATAGCAAAGGCAATAGTGCCAATCATATCAAATATGTACCAAATAATATCCATAATACCCTCACACAATCTATTCGCATAACTGCGCACACTATGATAGACTTTATGTAAGATATTATACATTAAGAGGTATGAGAATGACAAAGAACATTACACCTATAGAGATTAAAAATATGGATGAGCGTAGCCGTGATGAATATTTTATGGGTTTTGCCCTAGAGGAGGCCCACAAAGCTTATGCTCTAGGAGAAATTCCTATCGGCGCCATTTTAGTTCAAAACAGTACAATCATTTCACGCCACCATAATCGCCGCGAATTAGATCACGATGCAACGGCTCATGCAGAAGTGCTCGTCATCCGCGAAGCATGCGATGTACTCAAGCGCTGGCGGTTGACTGGTTGTACCCTGTATGTTACGATAGAGCCGTGTCCGATGTGCGCTGGAGCCATCATCAACAGTCGTATTGACCGTGTTGTATATGGTGCAAGTGATTACAAAGGAGGCGCTGTAGAGTCTCTTTTCAATGTACTCTCTCACCCTGGTTTAAATCATGAACCCGAATTAGCATCGGGGGTCCTTGGTGATGAATGTAGTCAAATCATGAAAGACTTTTTTAAAGAGCGCCGTAAAACACGGAGGAGTACCCAAGAGGCTGAAGGGTCCGCACTCGAAATGCGGTAGGTCGGGCAACCGGCGCGGGGGTTCAAATCCCTCCTCCTCTGCCATATAAAATATATAAAGCGCTAACCATGGTTAGCGCTTTTTTGCGAAGGGACCACTACTATGAAAAAATATTACCCTTATCTCATTACGGTGAGTCATATGATTAACGACTCCTGTCAAAGTGTATTACCTGCCCTCTTGCCATTATTTATCTACACTTATGGACTTAGTTTAGAGCAAGCAGGCTTTCTCATATTAGCCAATACAGCATTATCTTCATTGTTACAGCCATTATTAGGTTATGTCTCTGACAAGATCAATCAGCCACGGCTAATCGCCTTAGGTGTTCTGCTCTCAGCTTGTAGCACAGGTGCCATGGGTTTTGTAACCTCTTATGAAAGCTTGCTTGTTTGTGCTACCTTAGCTGGTGTAGGCTCCTCTATCTTCCACCCTGAAGGAGCGAAAATCATGAATCGCCTGGGAGGTGGTAAAAAAGGTAAAGCCATGGGTACCTTCGCCATCGGTGGTAGCTCTGGTTTTGCCATCGGTCCACTCTTTGCGGGCTCTATTGCCTATACAGTAGGACCTCATGGACTGGCAGCTTTCACCATAGTGGGTCTTATTATCTCAACAGTTTTATTCGCCCTCATGCCGCGCATAGTAACTCAAGCACGCACTATCGACCAAGCGGTAGCTATGGAAAACCCTACACTAGTGGCTAAGCCGCTAAAGAATTACTGGAAATACTTTGGTATCTTGTTTATTATCATCCTAAGCCAATCGGTAAACTTCCGCGTTATTAATGCATTTATTCCTATCTTCTGGACTCGTGAACTCGGCACTAGCCCAGAGCAAGGGAGCTTTGCATTAACCATATTCTTTAGTATCGGTATCTTCATGACATATATTGGCGGTCTATTAGGCGACAAATATGGTCCCATCAAAATCATTAGACTATCCCTATTGATTTGGTTGCCAGCTATGTTCCTATTAACAGAAGTGCCAACCTTCTCCCCTGTTATCATGATGCCTGTAGCCTATATGTTACTACTCATGATTGGCGCTGCTAAAGCTCTTAGCTACAGCCCCGTTATCGTACTAGGCCAAACCTACCTTGCTAAAAGCATCGGCTTTGCGTCCGGTATTACCCTCGGGGTGAGCCAAACTATCGGCGGTATCATCGCACCTGTAGTAGGTAACCTTGCGGATACCTATACTTTACCTACCGCTATGATGACACTCGTACCATTCCTAGTAGTAGGTCTTGGGGCTTCATTACTATTAAAAGATCCTAAATCCTTAATGGAATCTCCCAGATGAGCTAGGAAAAAATTATAATATATTTTTTATATATACTAGAAAGGAAATCATATATTTATGGAAAAGAATACTAATACGACAACATCAGGAAGAAAATTTGATAAGAATAATGTCCGAATGGGGAAAAATCAAACCTCTTCCCCTCTTCCTCAATCTGCAAATGAAACACTTAATGAGCTTGCAAAAAAAATCAAAAGTACGAAAAAATAATAAATCTAATTTTCCGGATTTTCCGGAAAGTCATATTCCTTAATTAATAATCCTGTTTTGCAATCATAATAAATATGTTTATATTTAGGTTTTTCCCATTCTAAAGATGCAATAATATTGTCGATCCCTTCTTCACAAAGTTCAATAGATAACTCTTTATATTTCTCTACACTACTCTTTAATAGGCCTCTACAAATTAATTTATCATCCTTATGAATCTCTACATAGTGAACACCATCTTTATTATTAAATATAGTATCAAAGACACTCTGATTCAACACAACCTGTGGCTTATTAGTCTTTCTTCTATAAAAATTTACTAGCCATGTATAAGCTTTCATTAATGGATTGATCAGAAATGCAAAACCAATCGATAAAATCATACTCATAATAATATATATGGTTACAAACTTTAGATTATTAAAATAGGACTTAAGTGTCACATATGTTAGTTCTGAATAATCACATCCTGAGCCTAACCATAATATTACTAATAAATTTAATGATACAAATGAAATAACACCACTAAATATAAGGCAGTATAAAGTTTCCTCAAAAGTGCTTAAATCATCACTAACATCATTAATTTGCTTATATATTTTTCGTGAAATATACCCTGGAACAACACATAATAAAAGACTGAATTGAGTTTCCATAACACTAACACCCCTCTCTTTATACTATAAAGGACAAATTATTTAACTCGTACTATATCACCTATATTTCATCATACCTATAAAATCTAAAGAAAGCACTTCAAAATAAAACTTGAAGTGCTTTTTTATATTTTAACCAAAACTTAGTCAATGCTTTAGCATTTCATTCAATATAACTACGTCCGTTTCTTTCATGCCTTGTGCCACAGCACCAATACTGCGGATAGTTTCGTCAACGGAGTATGCTACAAGGCCATCGCCTTTTTGGTAGTTTTTGTTAAGGCGAGCTTGTTTATATCCCATAAAGGCACCATCAAGGGAAATTGCAATTTTACCTGCACAGGATGGTTTCGCACCATCACATACGATACCAGATAGACTTGCAAGACCGTTTACAAGAGTGTTCTCGATTATATCTTTACTATCACCTTTCAAAAAGGCTATGCCTGCTACGCTTACCACACCGGCAGATACAACCCCGCAGTATGCGGATAGTTTACCAATACCAGATTTAACATAAAGCGTTAGCAAGTTAGCAAAGACGAGCGCTCGATACAATTCATCATCACTTTTACCAAGTTCCTCGGCAGTCGTAATGATTGGTACAGACACGGTTAAACCTTGATTACCAGAGCCAGAGCAAATAACAACAGGCAATGGACAGCCACTCATACGCGCATCAGAGCCAGCTGCGGCACGAGCCTTACATTTCGTTTCGAGAGATGGATTTTCTTCATCTAACAATAACAATTGTCCAATATTAGATCCATAATCATTGGACAGACCTTCCTTAGAAATTGCAGTATTATACTCAACTTGCTGTTTAATTTGAGGTAGGATACCAGAAATATCACCGGTTAAGACAAATTCGTAAATGCTATCGAAGGTCATGGCATATTCTGTTTTAGCCGCTTTCTTGATTTCATTGACTGTTTCAGAGACAATCTCACCATCTACTGATACATAGGTTACATTCGTATGGTCATTTTCAATGCGAACAACCGCTGTATGTTCATCTGTTTCTGCAGTGATTTCTATATATAGATTATCTACGCCTTCAGCAAGTGAAACGGTACAGAAGTTAGCATCAAGCAATGTACCAAGCCATTTGCGATCTTCGTCTGTAGCAGATTCCAACACCTCTAGTTCACGCTCTGGATGACCTACAATAGCACCCAGTGTAGCGGCCGCCGTTAGGCCTTTTCGCCCTCCAGAATTTGGAATGACTACAGATTTTACATTTTTGATAATATTCGCGCTGCATCTTGCGTGAATATGGTTAGGAAACTCATCTAAAACAGAGACTGCCTTCGCAGCCGCATAAGCCAATGCAATTGGCTCAGTACAACCGAAGGCAGGACGCATCTCTGACTGTAACAAAGAAATATAATCCATCTTATACTTCCGCAATAATTTCCACTTCTACAATAACGCCTAATGGAAGGTCTTTTACTGCTACACATGAACGAGCTGGTTTAGAAGTGAAATATTTAGCATACACTTCATTAAATGCTTTGAAATCACCAATATCAGCTAAGAAGCAAGTTGTTTTAACAACCTTGGAAAAGTCTGTACCAGCTTCAGTCAATACGGCTTCAATATTTTTGCATACTTGTTCAGTTTGCTCTACAATGCCCCCTTCAACAACTGTACCAGTTGTAGGATTGAGTGGAATTTGACCAGAAGCAAATAATAAACCGCCAACCACTTTAGCTTGAGAGTAAGGGCCTACTGCTGCTGGTGCTTTGTCTGTAGAAATTGTTTTCATGATAAATCTCCTTTTATAAATAAATATAAATTAATATGACTATATTTAAGGCGCGAAACTCATGTTGATGCCTCGATATATATGACTTACCTCAATATATCACATATAAAATAAAAGTACGTATATAACCAATTATTTAATTGATTTGAATGCATTGTCAAATATTGGTTTGAAATAATCACGTTGTACATCAGTTGTTATACCTACATACAACACTGGCTTTCCTGCCTTCAACACAAATGCAGCATTTGCATAGAGTGGAGTTTGTACACTTCCATCTGCATATAACAAGCGAGAGCTTGCTGCATATGTTTGATATTTTGTGCCACCCACCGGATGTACTTGTTCTGCATTTTCTACGGTTAGAGTTTTAAGTGTTTTAGGCATAATCGTTGCTTTTTGGGGATCACGACTAGACACATTAATAGGTCTATTCAAAGGAACTACTGTTGTGCTAGTGGGAATCTGTTTATTTATTGTTCCTAATAGAAGTTGCTCTGTTACAGGATCAATTTGACCTTTATCAAGAGCGGCCATTGTCGCTATAAACATAGGGTCATTAGCCTTTTCTTTAGCCACTTGTTGCGCTATTTGTTTAACATCTACAGCTACTACGAATGCATCTTTTTGACCAGTTTTATCTGCCCCTTGCAATTGGTATACATCAAAATTAGTACCAAAGTTTTGGAAAAATTCCTTTGCCATCATATTCGACATCGTAGATTTTGAAGGTTCTTCATTTAATTGTTTTTCTACAAAATCACGTGTATTTGTTTTGGATGCAGAAACAACAGTTACATTGTTAGGCACTACCATGGATCCTGCAATTGTTTGTACATCCTTAGCAAAACCTACGCCAGATACAGTACCCATTAAGCAAGCTGCACAAGCCAATACTTTCAAAGATTTCATATTATTTACCTCCCTTGAGAGATTGTGTTTGATACATATGATTCAACTCATTAGCCCAATAATCATAGCTAGAGTCATCAGACATTAAAAGCTGTAAAGATACACCTTTATCTGTAGGAACAGCATATCCAATTAAGGAGTACGTATTTCTAAAGCCATCATATTTTAGACTACCGCGTAAATCGCCTGCCACAGCTGTACCATAGCGTGTTTGCACAGGTTTATAGGCCACATGCGTTGCATCTAGGCTCACTTGTTTTGCCATAAAGTCTACATAAGAACGGACCTCTTCTATACTTTTAGGAGATGATTTCTTATCTGTGGCAAGCATTTTATCAAAGGTACCTATAATTTGAGAAGGTAACTTATCATTTATCGTTTTTAGATCTTTAGCTAATTTAGCACCTTCAATAGTATTGCTCTTCATGCCTTGTAATTGTTGTTGGGCCGTCTCTTTAGAGTAAGATTCTACATGTTTAGAGATAGAGTGCTTTAATGCAGCTTTTTCCGCATCTGACCCCTTCTCTAAAATAGTCTTATTCATACCTATAACTTGATCAATTGCATTTTTAGAATAGTTAATAACAATTAAACCACCTATATGATGTCCTTGTTTATCAGTACCTTGCAATTGATAGAAGGAGTAACCATCAAGAAAGTCCCCCTTCACTGGTTCAACAGCTACACCAGTCTGTACTTTCACAACATTATTAATAGTATCAACAGCAGATTTATTTGCTACTTTAAGAAATTTATCTTGTTCTTGATTACGCAATCTTGTATCAGTAGAAATATGCATAACTTCTACAGCTTTCACAGTTGGGGAAGTTGTGCCGTACATACCATAACCTAAATCTACCGTATCAGCACATGCCACTGCCCCCATACCCACAGTTAAACAGGTGGCACAAGCCAATGTCATCAACTTTTTATTGAGAGTTCTCATAAGACACCTCACCTTTTTAACAATACACTATGTATAGATTGTTAGATAATCTGTGCAGTATATATTAAGAGTTTAAAGGATAATCTATACTGCATATATTAATTATTATACTATATCGACATATATAACTGTATAGTATAATTTACAAGCTTACCTTTCTGCTATACAATACATAAATAGACATGTAAAGATGATATATGTATGAGAAATGGAAAGGAGTGCACACTCGGTGTGCTTTTAACATGATACAAGAATTAATTCCCCTCACTAGGCCTCGCACATTAGCTGCTGCATTGGGGCCTACCATTTTAGGTGCCGCCTTTAGTTATTACGCATTTGGTGCTGCTCAGGGTACAGGTCTTGCCATTTTCCATACAGTGCTCATATTTTTAGCTGTTGTAACAGCCCAAATTGTAGCTAATTTATGGAATGAATATAAAGACTTTAAATCTGGACTCGATGCTGGTCAAAAGGTAGGTAATGCTGGTTCTATCACACGTGGCGTTATAACACCAGAGCTCATTATAACGATGATTAAAGTACTCATGTTTGTACCCATTATTATTGGTCTTTATTTATCTGCTACTATAACTTGGTACTACATTCCTGTAGGCTTCTTATGTATTCTAATTAGTTTTCTTTACTCTGGCGGTCCAAAACCAATTTCTCGAACACCATTTGGAGAAATTTCCTCTGGTATCGCCATGGGTTTTGCTATCGTACTCATTACAGGCTATGCCTGGATACGAGAATTATCCTTAGCCCTGTTAATTCCTGCAATTCCATCTACATTGCTAGTTGGTTCCATCATGTTGACGAATAATATCCGAGATATTCGTAATGATGAAAGCCATGGACGTCACACGTTGCCAATCGTGCTTGGTCGTGAAAGAGCACTCAGCTTAATGAGTATCTCATATATTTTCAATTTTATTTGGATCATTGCTTGGATTATAGTAGGCCATATGACATGGTTCGCCTTATTAGCGTTCCTTGCAGCACCACTAGCTTTCAAAACAATTCATACATTATCTACCAATACAGATGAGTTCCAATTAGATAAGGCTATGGGTACTACCGCTGGGGCCGCTATGATTTATCAACTAATGTGGGCGATTGGACTTATCATGGGCAAATTATTTTAAAAATGAACATACTTATATTATAGGTTCTCCATAGTTTTTAGTTATGGAGAACCTATAATAATTCCTTCTTGATAGATAGGAAGTTATTTAGTACTATAGATTTAATATTTTATATGTAATTATTGTATAAGGAGTGTGTCTAATGAGAAAATTTTTAGCATTGGCAGCTACTGTAATCCTTGGCGGCGCTTTATTAATCGCAGGCTGTGGTAACGACAACAAACAAGCTGCTAGCGATGGCAAACAAGTATTAAAAATTGGGGCAACAGCAGTACCTCACGCAGAAATTTTGGAACAAGTTAAACCAATCTTAGCAAAAGATGGTATCGAATTAAAAATCACTGAATTTACTGATTACAACACACCTAACTTGGCTTTAGGGGACAAAGAGATTGATGCCAACTTCTTCCAACACGTACCTTACATGGAGGAATTCGCAAAAGCTCACAAACTTGACTTAGTATCTGCCGGTGGTGTTCATCTTGAGCCAATGGGTTTATACTCCCGTAAAATCAAAGATTTAAAAGATCTTCCAAAAGGCGCTAAAATCGCTATTCCTAATGACCCTACAAACGGTGGTCGTGCATTATTGTTGTTACAAAAACAAGGTCTAATTACATTAAAAGACTCCACTAACATCTTATCTACCGTACAAGATATTACTGCAAACCCTAACGAATATCAATTCGTAGAATTAGAAGCAGCACAAGTACCTCGTTCCCTTGACGATGTAGCCTTAGCCGCTATCAATACTAACTTTGCATTAAACGCAGGTCTTAACCCTGGCAAAGATGCATTGGCAATTGAAAATAACGATTCCCCTTACGTAAATATCGTAACTGTACTTAAAGGCAATGAAAATGACCCTCGCATCAAAAAATTGATGGCTGCACTTCATAGTCCTGAAATTATCAAATTCATCCAAGAAAAATACCAAGGTGCTATTGTTCCTGCATTCTAAGGTATACCAAAAAGAGACCACATCAACGTGGTCTCTTTTTTACATGTTATCGGCCCCAAATCTAAAAGGTAATAAACCTTCTAATTCAACAACTGTATAGTCCCCTCTTAAATTCGCCATTATAATACGAGGTATTTCAAATTCAGAAATCACCTGACGACAAGCACCACATGGTGCACAAGGCCCTTCCGTATCAGCAACTACGGCAAGGGCTTTAAATTTTGTTTGCCCTTCCGACACTGCCTTAAATATAGCAGTTCTCTCCGCACAATTAGTTAATCCATAAGAAGCGTTTTCTATATTACACCCTTCATAGATGGTTCCATCTTCGCAAAGAAGGGCTGCGCCCACACCAAAATGTGAATAAGGACTATAGGTTTTGTCGCGAGCCACAATAGCACGATCGATGAGCTTTTGAATATCCTTTTCTTTCATATTGCACTCCTCACTCTACAATATCAAGTATAGTATCCACTACTTTAGGTGCGGTATTACCAGTAGTAATCGCCGCTAAATAGGTCTGGGCCGCATTAGTGAATAAGCTTTCATCAGAAGCATATAGTGTAGCTATCCTTTCACCCATGCTAACGGCGTCCCCAGTTGTTTTGTGCATTACAATACCTGCACCATAATCGATAGGGCCATCTTTAACGGTCCGACCGGCTCCAAGCATAACGGATGCAATCCCGCATTGTTCTGTATTCATATGGGTAATATAACCGTCTTGAGGCGCTGTAACTTCATAGGTGAATTTGCCAATAGCTAATAGGCTTTCATCATCAATAACTTGGCTGTCGCCACCTTGAGCATCAATCATCATACGCAATCGTTCTAATGCGGCACCAGAGTCGAGTGCCTCTTGCACACGACTGAGAGCCGTTTCATAATCACACATATGGCTCAATACGAGCATATGAGCTGCCATGATAATACATTCATGCGTTAAATCCTCTGGACCATGACCTTTCAACGTATCAATAACCTCGCGAATCTCCAAAGCATTTCCAATAGCATGGCCTAGCGGTCGATCCATATTCGTCAAAATAGCCTTAACTGAACGGCCATTTTCCTTTCCAATCTCTACCATTGCTTTAGCCAATTCACGAGCATCCTCTATGTTTTTCATAAAGGCACCACTGCCAACCTTTACATCTAACAAAATTGCTTGAGCACCAGAAGCCAATTTTTTGCCCATAACAGAGGATGCAATAAGAGGGATACTATCCACAGTTCCCGTCACATCGCGCAAAGCATATAGCTTTTTATCAGCAGGTGCAAGCCCTTCCGACTGACCAATAACAGCAAGACCAATTTTATTAACTTGATTGATAAAAGCATCTTTCTCTAAAGATACCTTTAAATTTGGAATAGATTCCATCTTATCAATAGTGCCGCCTGTATGACCAAGTCCACGACCAGACATCTTAGCCACCTTGCCGCCACAAGCAGCTACGAGAGGCGCAATAATAAGTGTGGTCTTATCTCCTACGCCACCTGTACTATGTTTATCTACGGTGATCCCATCAATATTCGATAAGTCTACCATATTACCTGATTGAGCCATAGCCAAGGTCAAAGTTCCTAATTCGCGAGCATTCATACCATTAAAAACTATGGTCATCAAGAGTGCACTCACTTGGTAATCAGGGATTTCTCCATTTACATAGCCATCTATGACAAAGCGGATTTCCTTATCTGATAACGGCAAGTTCGCCCTTTTCTTCAGAATAATATCATACATACGCATAGTTACACCGCCATTCTAAGAAACCACCTAAGCATAGCCTAGGTGGTTTTCTATTATACTTCTTCGTTCAAGTGATTCTTTAATAACTCTACAGCTGCACTGGCTCCAATTCGGCTACAACCTTCTGCAATATAGGCTTTCATATCCGTAATAGAGCGAATACCCCCTGCGGCCTTAATCTGTACATTAGGACCAATATGCTTTTTAAAGAGTCTAATATCTTCAAGGCTTGCACCGCCGCTACCAAATCCAGTAGATGTTTTAATATAGTCTGCGCCACCATTTGTAATACATTTGCAAAGCGCCACCTTTTCAGAATCTGTAAGATAACAAGTTTCGATAATAACTTTTAAAATCTTATCACCACAAGCCTTCTTAAGCGCCTCAATTTCACTAGTTACCGCTTCAAAATCACCTTGCTTTACATCTCCAAGATTAATAACCATATCAATTTCAGAAGCGCCTTCTTCAATGGCCTGTTTCGTTTCTGCCACCTTTACCTCTGTTGTTTCATATCCTAAAGGGAAACCGATAACGGTACATATGTTAAGTTCTGGATATGCTTCATGGGCGGATGCTACAAAATCTGGAGGAATACAAACAGATGCAGTTTTATACCTTATACCATCCTCACAAACTTCTTTAATATCATCCCATGTAGCTGTAGGACGCAATAATGTATGATCTACATACGCTAATAATTCTTTCCCCAACATAGTACCTCTCCTTACTAAAAGAACGACATTTGTTCTGGTTCTGGCTCTTTATGTAATGCATCTTGAGCAGAGCGATTTTTATTATCAATGAATGGTTCTAACGGTACGCCTGTAGTCTTTAATAAATCTGGTAAACTATTAACGCCTTTCAACTTAGCAGCTTCTAATACAACCTTTGCACAAGTCTCTGCATCATCCAGTGCATAGTGATGTTTAAACTCAACTCCAATATATGCGGCCATTGTATTCAACTTATGATTAACTAAATCAGGCCATACCGCACGTGAAAGTTTAACTGTACATGCATAATCTAGTTCTGGCCAAGGGATTTTATAATAATCTAAAGTAGCACGCAATACGTTCATATCGAATTTCGCATTGTGAGCCACCATAATATTCCCTTTTAAATGGTTTTCATAAATGGCATTCCACAACTGATCAAAGGTCTTTTCATGAAGAACATCCTTCGGTTGGATACCATGAATTTCAATACATTCATCATCAAAACTCATAAACGGAGGCTTGATGAGGCTATATGCCTTTTTGGTAATTTGTCCGTCCTTTACGGTAATAACCGCCAAGGAGCATGCACTATTTTTAAATTTATTTGCTGTTTCAAAGTCTAATGCAACAAAATCTAACATAGGACTCCTTTCAAAATCTATATATAAGAATTATATTCATTTACTCTACTTATTATAGCATGAAATAGACTATAATCTACTGTTCAAAGGTGACCAATAATCACCTCATTCACACCAATTTTAATTGACAGATAGGCCCTCAGTATGTGAAAATTATTTAGATATGTATGTAGTATGGAGGTTGCAACATGGCAGATGACAGATTAATCGTTGCCCTTGACGTATCCACGATGGATGCAGTGAAAGAAATCGTATTATCCCTCGGTGATTCGGTTAGCTTTTACAAGGTCGGCATGGAGCTATTCTACGCCGAAGGAGCAAAAACAATTCGTTTTTTACAGGAGCAAAACAAACAAGTATTTCTTGATTTGAAATTGCACGACATTCCAAATACCGTAGCCCATGGCGTAGCTTCCTTAACACGTCTCGGCGCTAGTTTAATTACTTTACATGGTCAAGGTGGTCCTGTCATGATGAAAGCTGCTGTTGAGGCAGCTCGTGAGAGTGGCAAAGAACTTGGCGTGGAACGCCCAAAATTATTAGCCATCACCGCATTAACTAGCTTTGACGATGAATCTTGGACTGCTATTGGTGGTCAGCTACCTATTTCCGACCAAGTCATTCGCCTTGCAAAACTCGCTAAAGACTGTGGTATGGATGGTGTTGTATGTTCCGCATTAGAAGCTAAAATGATTCGTGAAGCATGTGGCGATGACTTCCTCATCGTTACCCCTGGTATTCGCCCTTCCTTTGCAACAACAGACGACCAAAAACGGGTTGCTACACCAGCTAGTGCTTTGCAAGATGGAGCATCTCGCCTTGTTATCGGTCGACCTATTACACAAGCCGAAAACCCTCGTGAAGCGGTTCATTTAATTATTGAAGAAATGGAGAAAGTATCCAAATGATGACAGAACAAGAAGTAAAACAATTATTGATCGACACTCAAGCTATTTTAGAAGGTCACTTCCTTTTGACATCTGGTCTCCACAGTCCAATGTACGTTGAAAAATTCAATGTATTGCAACATCCAAAATATACTGAAAAACTTTGTAAAGAATTAGCTGAACGCTTCCGCGATCAAAATGTAGAACTTGTTATTGGACCTATGACTGGCGGCATCTTACTTGCTCACGAAGTAGGTAAAGCGCTTGGCACCCGTGCTATCTTCACAGAACGCGAAAAAGGCGTTATGACATTACGTCGTGGGTTTAAAATCGAGCCAGGCACAAGAGTACTTATCGTTGAAGATATCGTAACTACTGGTGGTTCTGTACAAGAAGTAGTAAATGTGGTAAACCAATCTGGTGGCGAAATCGTAGGGGTAGGCCTTCTTGTAAACCGTTCTGGAGGCAAAGCAGAATTCGGTGTACCTCATGAAAAGGTACAAGCATTACTTAATCTTGAAGTTCCAACTTATAAACCTGAAGAATGCCCTCTTTGCAAAGACGGCGTAGCTATGACAGAACGCGGTTCTAAACACATCAAATAATTTTTTAACGACCTATATACATGCATAGGTCGTTTTTCATTAGGAAGTTAATAAAATATTCCCAGTCCATCAACTACTGTCTATATTTATAAATAGATACAAAAAGAGCTCCTTCACTGAGGAGCTCTTTTTGTTTGTGTGTAGTTATTGTGTGTAAGAGAGAGATTCTGATACGAATGTATCACATAGAGTATGTGGCTCTATGGTGGCCATGAATGCACTTTCATGACCACGTACTCCATAATCTTATAAGAGAAATGGACTCATAAAGTATCGTTAGTTTTGTGTAGCTTGTGGCACACCTTGTTCACTTTGTTGTTGTGGTGCATTACCATTAGTTTGTTGAGGTGGTTGGCCTTGCATAGGCATTTGACCTTGTGGAGGCATTTGACAATTTGAATGCATATGCTGGCCATTATTTGGTCCCATACCATCTTGAGGCATCATTTGGTTTTGACCATTTTGGTGCATATGCTGTCCATTATTTGGCCCCATGCCATCTTGAGGCATCATTTGATTATTTCCATCCATCATATGTTTATCCATATATTTATTAGGACCATCATGTCTATGTGGTTTTCTAAACTGTTGTTCATTTGTTTTCATCCATTCACCAAAATTAGGTAAATCATTTACTGCAAACGATGTACATGCCCCAACAGCACAAATTACGGTTAAAATCGCTGTTATTATAATTCGTCTCATAAATCCTCCTTAGTCCACATTGCGGAAGTAACGTTCACGCACACCACGAAGCTCTGTACCAACAAAGACGCACGTAAGTCCACCAAATAGACCTACACCACCAAGTGCCACTAAAGTTACAATGGACAATACTGGAAATGCAGTAACATTCTCAAATGGTTGCCATGAGCTACCTAGCAAGAACAAGATAGCCGGTGTAATAATGAATATAAGAGCACCTACAATATAGGATAAGGCACTTCCAATAGAGAGCAAAGTCTTAGATGCTTTTTTAGCCATCCCCGGTAATTGAGGTAAAAGACGCTCTTTATAATCATCAAATCGTGCATAAATTTCTTGCATATTAACGGATTTACTTTCACTACCATCTTGATTCATTGTGTCTGTAATGATACCTGCATCTACGTAGGATGCATATATTTCCTCTGGAGTCCCTAAGGATTTAATGATCTCACTATCGGTAAGCCCTTTTTCATAACCTACCGCAAAATGCTCTTCATAAACCTCTATGATACTCTCCACATCTGCAACACGCGCTTTTTTAAATATATTACGCAATGCATCCAAAAAGCTATTTTTGTTCATTATTATCGACTCCTTTCAACAGCATATTGATAACACCAGAAAAATCATCCCATTCTTGACGCATCTTGTTATATGCTGCACGGCCTTCGTTCGTGATATGATAATATTTCCGTGATGGGCCTGTAGAAGACTCCTTTAAATACGTTTCAACATACTTTTCTTTTTTCAGTCTGTTAAACAATGGATATATCGTTCCTTCAGATATTTCAATATATTCTGAAATGGTACTTACGATTTCGTATCCGTAGCGATCATTTTGTGTTAATAATGCTAGCACCAGCATGTCCATAACACCTTTTTTTAATTGAACTTGCATAGTTCCTCCCTTTTAGGCTGTGCTTGCCTGCCAATGTGAAAGCTCTCTTACGGTCACTATCATGTACTGACAAATACATAATAACATAAGGTACCTTGGAATGCAAGGTACCTTGTAAAAAAATATTAAAATTTAATATATTTTTTCTTATTTCTAATCTATAAACACAGTTAATTTCTGAGTTTATAGGGAAAAATTTTTTCAAAAAAATTTTCTTATTTATGGTATTTTTTATACAAAATCTATTAAAGTACCCTATTATAACTAAAAATCCTCATCTAAAAGATGAGGATTTTCTAACACTACAAAAGAAAGTAGTGCATTATTGGAATACTTAATTAAGTTTTATTTACTAGATTCTAATTTGAAGACGCTTCCCCTAATTTAAGCTGTGTACTCTTCATTTTGCCGTTATGAGTATAGGATACCAAAATTGTATCTCCCGGGCTCTTAGCATCAATTTGTTCTTTTAATTCACGTAATGTAGTAATATCTTTACCATCAATTTGTGCAATCGTATCCCCTTCTACGAGACCAGCTTGTGCAGCAGGACCATTAGGATCAAGTTGAACAACAAGAAGTCCATCACCTTCATAGGTTACATTATTGCGCGCTGCAGTTTGACGGTCTACAGCCCACACCCCAATATAAGGGCGAATGACCTTACCATTTTTAATAATAGAATCAACAATTGTCATCGCAGAATTAATTGGAATAGCAAAGCCCATACCTTCAATTCCCTCTTTAGAGATTTTAGAGCTATTGATACCAATTAACTCACCATCTGCATTAATAAGCGCACCACCTGAGTTACCTGGATTAATGGCTGCATCAGTTTGAATCAATGGGAATCGTTGACCTTGATCATCAATTGTACGTGCTAAGGCACTAATAACACCAGCGGTAACTGAACCTTTAAACTCAAGACCTAAAGGATTGCCAATAGCAATAGCTGGCTCCCCTACTTGCAAGGAGTCAGAGTCACCAATTTTGATAGGTTTAATATCTTTTGGAGGTTTAATTTTTACAACTGCTAAGTCCGTCTGTGAATCTGAACCTATAACAGTCCCCGTCACCGTACTGCCATCAGACAATGATACTGTAACCTCCCCATTTCTAGCCCCCGCTACCACATGTTTATTTGTTATAATATGTCCGTCATTATCGATAAGCACACCAGATCCGACACCTTCTCCAGCATAGATAGTACGGTTAAAAATATCCTTTTGAAATACTTGTGTTGTAATCCCTACTACAGCTGGCCCAGATTCTTTAGCTGCTTGTACTACATAGGTATTACGCGTTTCAGTAATAGGCTTAGTCTGTTTAGTTTGTTCTCTCACGTTTGTTGGTTGCGTATTAACAGGGCTGCCAAAGAAATAATATCCTCCGCCTACCCCAATACCCAAAGCAAAAATACACGCAATTACTGTTTTCTTATATTTTGAAAATGTCATGTAGATCTCCTTATATTCTTCTTAATATTCTTCTACCTCACCCATAACGTCTTAATGATGATTATAAAAGGTAAAATAAGAACCAAATCATAAATCATATAATTATGATACTTTATAAATACGCCACGTCTCACAATAATTCAAATCATCTCAAAATTAATTTTATAAAATTGATTTTGATGAACCTATTATAGTACGCCTGCTTTTACAATGCAAGATATCAATTTATAACTTTTCTTATGGAAGTATAATTATTATAACCGTATATCCTCCACTAGATAAATACCTAGAACCCTGAAAGAAGCTGTATAGAATGTATTCAAATATCTAAAATCTAAAAAACATAAAGGGCATTCACTAGCCGTCGCTAGCAAATGCCCTTTATGCATATAGTTTGAGAGTGTAAGGACTGTTGAGAGAGAGAGTATATATGATCTAGATAAGCTTTAGAGAGAACTTATTAAGAGAGAGAAGTTAAAATATTACTTATCTAGAGTCATAGTCAGCCTTACTTAAATAAGTATACATGGAATATCTAAACTATCAAAGTAACTATATAAACAATTCTTAAACCTTTGATTATATCTCTATAATAAAATCTCTATAAAGTCATATCTAATCAACAACCACGAACAACGTGAGTATAATGTGAATGCATATTCTCGATACTAAACGAATTTATACCCTACACCCCACACTGTAATAATATGCTTACTATCAGATGGATTATCCTCAATTTCTTCACGTAAACGATTAATATGAACCGCTACAGTTGCATAATCACCATAGGAGTCAAGTCCCCATACACGAGAATACAATTCTTCTTTGCTAAATACAATATCACGGTTACGCATCAAGAACTCTAACAACTGGAATTCTTTCTTTTTGAGATGAACCTCTTTTTTATTCACCCATACTTTCATCATTTTAGGGTCGAGACGGATTTCACCGGATTGAATAGCGTTTGTTTCCATTGCATCGCGCTCTGTTAAACGTTTATATTGCGCCAACATAGCTTTAATCTTCGCAATCAATACAGATGGAGAGAATGGCTTTTCAATATAATCATCAGCGCCTACGCCTAAGCCACGGATTTTGTCGATATCATCAAGACGCGCAGTTACCATAACGATTGGTACACGAACTTTGTCACGAATTTGACGACAAACTTCAAAGCCATCCATTTCTGGCAACATAACATCAAGGATAATAAGGTCTACAGGAGTATTTAATGCTGCTTCAATGCCATCTATACCATTAGTCATAATCGTTACATCATAGCCCGCCACCATTAAATAATCACGCTCAATATTGGCAATATCCAAATCGTCTTCAATAATTAAGATATGTTCACTCATGATTCTTCTCCTTGCTTAGGAAACTCTAATATAATACGTAGACCATGTGGCCTTACATTTTCAATCATAACTCGGCCTTCAAAGATTTCCATAATTCGACGGATAATCGACAATCCTAGGCCACTACCTTCTTGAGGATTCGTACGAGACGAATCTACACGATAGAATGGGCGCATCAGACGCTCTAGAGATTCTGGCGGCACACCTGGTCCATCATCACTGATGACACAGTATACAAAATCATCATCACTCGTTACATCTATGATGCAGTGACCAATATCGGTCATTTTATACTTAGCACTATTGTTCAACACATTCTGCAAAACACGTTGTAACAATTGTGGGTTAGCATTGATAAAAGGTGTTTCCGTAGCTATACGGACCTTAATCTCAAGCCCCTTCGATTGATACGGAGCTAAATGATCTTCTACAAAGTCACGTACAAACTGACCTAATTCAATTCGCTCAGATGGACGAGATTCTTTTTTATAGTTCAATGTTGTTATGAGGAATAGTTCCTCTAACATAGAATCTAAATCATTGGCCCGCTTCAAAATAATCCCCATGTATCTTTTTTGTTGCTCTTCCGTTGGTGCAATACCATCACGAACACCTTCAGCGTAAGCTTTAATAGCCGTCAACGGAGTTCGTATATCATGGGATATACCAGCGAGTAACTCTTTTTGTTGTTCCTGTTCCATTTCAATCTGACGATTTGCCATTTCTAACGACTTTGTCATGTTCTTAACGTGAATCATGATAAATCGTGTAACAAATCGGTTAATAGCAAAAAATGTAACAATAAAGAGCAATATGGAAACTACGATAATATAGAAAGATACGGATTCTATTAAGCTATCACTACCATGAGTAGCACGCCTAATCGCAATATGGTATACATAGGAATGACGTCCATCGTACTTTCTCATTTCATAAACGAAAGTATTATTGGATTGATATACGATGCCCTGTAATTCAGGGTTAACATCAATAAGACCAACAATGGCAGAAGCACTATAGATTTGTGGATTACCGTAGTTATACACCATACTTCCTTGATCAAGTACTTCAACATATACTTCCTTTGGATCAAGTAAGCTATAGCTAGGCTTAACCAAGCTATTAATTAGATCATTTTCTAACCCATAAAAGGTAATGGTTTCAGTTATTCGACTGACACTTTTAAACTGTTGTTCCTGCTCAATACGCAAATAGTAACCGGCATTGGCCAATATGCGCAAACCTGTAAAATATAGCAAAAATAAAATAATTGCTATTAAAATAGGTACAACAAACAGCACAACATTGGATATCCAAATTCGTATTTGTAAATTCACAGGATTACCTCAATATCATAAATAGTAGATACTCTCTATAGTTTACGCTATTTTTAATACTTAACGCAAGTAAAACACGCAAATATCCAACATATTATTCACTATTCTTTCATACGTAGTTTATAATTGACCGATTATTCAAAGGTATCTCGACCCTTTTAATATCTAATACTTTTCGTAAAAATTATATTTTCACACGCACCCATGTATCTTATGGCGATATGAAAATTGGTAATATCTAATATTTCATAGTTCCTTAGTCTCCCCTTTTAATAGGAACTTGTCTATACTGTTTATAAAAAATCTAAAATATAAAAAATGAAACAACTATTGAATCTCTTCATTTAATAAAACAAAATATATACTGGATTATACTATTTCTCTATGAGGATAGATTAAATATGGTCAAAAAAAAGAGGATTCCTAAGAATCCTCTTTTAAAATTTGGATTAACGACGATTTGCATCGAAGAAGTTAATAGCAACTTCTGGGAACATAGCGTAAGTCAATACGTCTTCGTCAGTGATGCCATTGTAGCCTTTAGAAGCTAAATCTTGACGGTAACCTTCCAATTCAGGTTCGATAAGATCTGCTGGACGGCAAGTAATAGGTTGTTCATCACCAATGATAGTTTGACGAATTTCATCAGAAATTGTACCAGGTAATTGACCATATTTACCACGAACAAGATCTTTAACTTCGTTAGGAACCATTTTGTAACGGTCGCCCATCATAACGTTCATCATAGCCATTGTACCAACGATTTGGGATGTTGGAGTTACCAATGGAGGGTACCCCAAGTCTTCACGAACGCGTGGCATTTCATCCATAACGTCAAAGAAGCGATCGCCCATACCCATTTCGTTCAATTGGTTTTGAGTATTGGACAACATACCGCCAGGAATTTGGTAACGACGAACAGCAGGGATTACATCACTAGCTGGTTTCAAGTTGAACTCTTCAGCGATTTGTTGTTTTACTTTACGGAAGTGGTCAACTAATGGAATGTATTTATCAAGGTCAAGACCAAGATCCCATTCAGTACCTTTGAACATTTCAATCATAGTTTCAGTAGCTGGTTGGCTAGTTGCATGAGCAAATGGAGAGATAGCAGTATCGATAATATCTACGCCAGCTTTAGCAGCTTCCCAGTATGTAGTACTAGCAAGACCGCAAGTGAAATGGCTATGCAAATCGATTGGCAATTCGCCAAAACGTTTTTTGAAAGTAGAAACCAAATCATATGCATCAGCAGGTCCTAACAAACCGGACATATCTTTGATACAAAGGGAATCAGTACCCATTTCTACCAAAGTTTCAGCTACTTTCAAGAAGCTTTCAGTTGTGTGAACTGGAGAAATTGTGTATACCATAGCGGATTGAACGTGTGCACCAGCTTTTTTGGAGTACTTAATAGCAGCTTCCATATTGCGTGGGTCATTCAATGCGTCGAAAATACGGATACGGTCGATACCATTTTTTACAGCCGCATTACAGAATGCTTCTACTACGTCGTCGGAGTAGTGTTTATAGCCCAACAAATTTTGACCGCGAAGCAACATTTGCAATGGGGTATTTTTCAAATTAGCTTTCAATTTGCGAAGGCGTTCCCATGGATCTTCATTCAAGAAACGAAGACAGCTGTCATAAGTAGCGCCGCCCCAACATTCAAGAGCTTCATAACCAATATCATCTAAAAGGCCGAGCACTGGTTCCATTTGTTCGTAGCGCATACGTGTTGCCAAAATAGATTGATGACCGTCACGAAGAACGGTTTCGCAAATTCTTAATTTTTTAGCCATGTTAATCCTCCAAATCGAAATAGTCTGTGTATGTAACTTTATACACTCATTAAACAACTATCTCATACCTATTTTTTTTACGATTTTTTCGATGTCTGCTCACACTAGCCAAACGCGCTAAAATCGTAATACATACTTATATTAGACTACTTATAAAATTCTTTGTCAACAACCACATTATGCTATTTACTCATAATCTCATGTATTCAAAGATGATTTTTTCGTGATGAATATCACAAAAAACTGCAGAAGAACTAGAGTTTAGCATGTATGTTTAATCAAATTAATTTTTTTGTAATTGCTCATTTTAATGAGAAACTAAAAATTATATCGTAATAATTTTTGGTTATTATTAAATACTTTTCAAAATATATCGGTATTTATAAATGTAGTAATTCGATAAACGTCGGTATGCTTATAAGCTCATCAATTTTATTAATAACTAAGCCGATATTTTTAAATGCATAAACATGCAAAAGAACCTGCCCATTTACGAACAGGTTCTGACCTAATCTTTAAAATTTGAGAGTCCCCATTATACGGCTTACTTCTCAGGCTTAACCTTTTTAGGCGCAGTTTCAAGGACAATATTTTTACCTTCCCGTTTCACCTGAATAGAGAAAGCCCCTTCCCCTTCTTTAAAATACTCCATCTTGATATCAAGGAGCATTTTACCAATCATAGTCTCTACTTTTTCAGTTAAGAAATCACGGTAAAAAGCATCTTCTTTTTGCTTTGGACTTTGATGAACTACTGGTTTCTTAGCATCTCGCTCCTTATTGAGCATAGTATCTTCGAAATTTTCTGTATCCTTAAAATTTTTCATCATATCCGCATCGGATAAACCTTTTTGAATTTTAAACTTTGCCATGTGTATCTCCTATCAGTTCAAAAATTGCTTTCTTTACACGTACTGGATCAATACCAGACATACAATATTGATCTGGCTTAGGACAACGTCGTTTTCGACACCCCAAGCAATCTAATTCGTCATTTACGAGCACCTTAAAGGTCCCCGTCAGAGGGCCCCATAATTTAGGGTCCGTAGGGCCAAAGAGTGCTACTACAGGCTTATTTAAAGCTAACGCAATATGCAGAGCTCCCGTATCTGCAGTAACTACTACATCACAACTTTCAATTAAAGCCCCTAATTCTTGAAGCGTCGTTTTCCCTAACATATTCAGTACGATTTTATCAATGCCCTCATCTGTTAGCGAGTCCATCAAGGGTTTGTATTGAGTAGCCTCTT
The DNA here is from genome assembly GCF_003602765.1 of Veillonella sp. AF36-20BH. Classification (NCBI taxonomy): domain Bacteria; kingdom Bacillati; phylum Bacillota; class Negativicutes; order Veillonellales; family Veillonellaceae; genus Veillonella; species Veillonella sp. AF36-20BH. The sequence continues at coordinate 8,024 of NZ_QTLR01000009.1, read as the reverse complement.
TAGGGCCACCTAAACAAACAAAATTTGCTCTATATTGAAGGGATTTAATGAGGGAGTACCATTTTCCCTGAGGCCATTCTTTCGTTGCCCAAGAGGTGCCTAATACAAGCCCAACTCGTAGAGGTGTATCCACCTCCCCACGATTCAAAGAAATGTCGTTATCAATCGTTTTCCACTGTTCTTCTGCCCAACTATGTAAATTTGATGGCGCCTGAAAATCCATGTGGTACAGCGTATTAGCACTAGATTCATTTAGTGGAGAACTGCTTTCAACACCGCATTTAGCTATGTTAAGCGATGTATCTAAATTTGCATGTTCAGTAACAGCCTTTGTTAACAACTGAGCTACCTCTACATAGCGCTTAATCATGTGTTCTGTACTAGGCTTCGTTTTATAGTTAGTAAACAGCCAATTCAACTCTTTTGTGCCACCAAGGCCAAGTCTAATGGGGGCTCCTGAAGCTAATAGTACTAGCCCTGTTATGAGTCGCCCTTGCACATCAACGGCTACATCAAATTTATAAGGCTCTAATTTGGCCTTAAGATCCCACCACATGCGCCACATTGTAGGAATATGTAGTTTTTTAGAATGTGCCTCGTATTCATCCCGTTCCCAGGGAATTATTTTATCTACATAGGGATTGCCCTGCAGGAGCTCTACCATACTAGGCGTTACAATCCAATGCAACTTAGCATCAGGATACTGTTCCTTAATCCACCGCGCAGCAGGTGTAGCATGCAAAACATCACCTATGTAACTAAGGCGTACAAATAATATATTCATAGATATCCTTAGGGTACATACTATTATAGGAATAAAGCCTTTATAATGAAAGAACATTATAAAGGCTTTTTCTTAAGATTTCTTTTTACTACCACTACTATTTGATGATTTAGAAGATGTAGTATCTTCTGTTACCTTAGTAGTTTCTTCACTACCATTCTTAATGATGTTTTTTACATCTGATAATGTCAACTCATTAAATGTAGTAGGGTGGTTGTATTTGTAAACTGGATTGAATCCTACACCTAATTTACCAGTGTAAACAGTCAATGCATTATTGTCCTCATCAACACGGGCGATGTAAATGGTTTTGTCCATATCAACACCGATAAAGCGGAAACGCCCTTCAGGGTTGATAACACGCCATCCCCCTTCAATGCCGTTGAACATGAATACATCCCCAGTTCTCACATTATCGTAGAAGAAGTTATCTTCATCATAGAATACACCGATATGACCGATATCAGTAGCTTGCATGTAAACGCGACGTGTATCGTAGTTAGCATCGGTACGATAAATGCGATATGTGTGTTCTTGAACTTTTACCTTCATATACACCACATTTGTCGCTTCAGAGTACGCAGCATCTACAATTTTACTGCCCCGAGGCAAGTCTTCAAGTTTCGTATCAACTTCGTGTTCTGGATCATCCGCATTGAGGCGTGCCATGACAACATCTCTGGAGTCATATAAACCCATGACAGCATAGTTACGGTCTGGCATCCAGTTGAAGTAACTAATCGAACGGCCCTTCAAATCGATATTTGTAGGCTTACTTTCATTAGCCTTGTAAATTTTCAAAGAGTTTTCTGTAACAACGGCCATAAATTGACGGTCATAGGACACATATTTAGTGCCTTCCTTCACATCAGGGAAGTTTTTAGTATCATCTTTTGATGCGCCTGCTACGTTAAACTCTGTAGCCGGTGCAAACATATATTGATCAAGGTATAGGTATACCCCACCTTGCAGAAGAATACCTACCGCAAAGGCGCTCAGTACACGCGTAAAAGGTTTCATCTGTCCTCCTATTTCACGATAAACGCCGTTGGGATCATGCGTTCCCCTAACAAATCGGCAGGTTTATTTACGACTTTACCATTTAGGTACAAAGTTGAACTAGAACCGCCATCTAAATTTGCTGCAATGTAGCAACCTTTTTCAAATAGAATATCTTGTACGTCACGCAAGGTAGCACCAATGGAATACCCTGGTTGACGACCATCGATTACGAGGAATAGCACTGTACCATCTTTCTTTTGACCGATAGCAGTACGAGGACCTACGCCCCAGCCACCATCACCTTCGGTAATCATCTTCTTGCCATCAACGATAAGAGGCGGACCAAAGGTAATACCTTCCATGGCCTTCATATCACTGAGCTGAGTTTTATCATAGTTACCAGCGATAAGATTACCAGATTTAGAGAAACCTACAAAGTCTACGTCTTCATCAGGGCCTACATCCTTACCGATAACGTACTCACCGTCATGCAAGATGAAACCATATGGCAAACGGCCTGTACCAGTACCATTAGGGTCGTGGAAACCACCACCATTAATCGCTGCTACAGCATTATTCATTTTTGCAATATTACTTGTAGTATCGCCTTTTTCTTGAATATTAGCCGCTGTACCTACTTGAATACGACGAGGATCAGGAATTTCTAAAATATAGCCTACATAACGAGCAGACTGGATTTTTTCAAGATTTAAAGTCTTATCTTCACGAGCATTAAACTTGAACAAATCTTGGCTTTTAACAACCCCTACAGTCCCCAAAATAGATTGTAACTCGTCTTCATTAAACAACCATGTAATGTAATGAGGATGGCGAGATTGTAAGATAGCACCAATTACAGCGCGCTTTACATTATTAAATGGTCCAAAGAGCACCACAAAGGGTGATGTGACAACGGTAAATAAGAACACCATAATGATGAACTTTACCCAATTCTTTTTGAACAATGTATTTCTCCTTATAAATCAGTGAAATGTTCGGTGCTAATGCGTTCTTCAAAATGCTTGATATCCACCGCATTGCCTACCCAAACACGCAAAATATTATATGGATTATCACCAGTATGAGCCCAGCCAGATTTCATAGCCATCCCCATTTTAATGCCAGCTTTCTTAGATGCTGAGTCGGTGAATTCATTTTTATCTCCATATGGATAGCAGAACCAAGGATTATCCTTAATGCCTACTTCTTTAGCAAGTGCCTCTTGGGCCTTTGTTATATTTTCAATTTGTTTTGCTTCCGACAATTGACCCATTTCTATGTGTTGGAAACCATGGTTTGAAATAGTAATACCATTTTTGTGCATTTCACGCACTTGATCCCAAGTTAGACGCGTCCCAACATCGCCAGGATTGATAAATACAGTCGCCGGGAATCCATATTCTTTCATAATTGGATATACGATAGAATACGTATCTGCATAACCGTCATCAAAGGTTAACACAACAGGTTTTTCAGGCACCGCAGCACCATTTACAACATAATCATACAATTGATCCATCGTCAATGGATTATAGCCATTATCCTTGAGAAACTTCATTTGTTCTCTAAACAAATCCTCCCGAATAACTGCATCATTATCTTTGTCGTCGCCGACTTTATGATACATAAGAACAGGAATACCCGTTGGATGTACCATCTTAACTTCTTTTGCAGGCGGTACTGAACTAGTAGGTTCTGTTTTTTGTGAAAGCAATCCACAACCTGCCACCACCATTGCCAATACCAAAACTAACAGTGTTACCAACGGAATCCGTTTCATAGGTCCTCCTCTATTAGAACACAATTATATACAGAATATTATAACATTTCCATGAAGAATAGTAAAAATTAACGCTTTATTAGTACTTCATCAATCGATTTCCGAGGTCTAGGATACATGGACTCATCTGGAATACCTATAGCAATGATTGCCTGTACATCGTGAGGAATATTTAAAAAGGCTTTACTTTCACTTTGCATAAAATACACATCATTCATCCACAGTGTGCCTAACCCAATCGCTTTAGCTCCCAGTAGAATATGCTCTACAAAAGCACCAATAGCTTGTAGATCACTTTTCTCCCACACGCGAGTATAGTCAGGCAAGTGATCATAAGGATTAACTACAAAGAGTAAATCGCTAGCTGTTTGCATAGCCTTAAGGCTAATTTCTAAGCTGCCAAAATGTTCTTTTCGCTCTTTATATTGCTCTAACACCTGAAAGCCTAAATTCACAAAATGTTCTTTCTCCACTGCCGTCACATGAATAACCTGCCAGGGCTGACGATTTTTAGGCGATGGAGCTCGCATTCCGAGGGCTACCAAATTTTGAATTATGTCTTCTCCAACCGAAGAAGATTTTTTATACCGACGTACGCTAGTTCGCGCATTTATAACATCTATTATTTCCATATTTTCACCAAAAGATCTAACATTATCTAAAGTAATAACCTATATCTCCATAAATAGTATGCAAACTATTATTATCAAAAGATTGTAAAAAAATTAAACTAGCTTTATCGACTCTTATATTGTAATACACTCAATAATGCTTTAATATTCTAATTATAATACACATTACTAGAATTATACTCATCTAATAGATAAAGGATTCTCTATGAAAAAACGCTTAAGCCTTATACAAATGGACGTCCATGTAAACGAAGTGAAATACAATTATGTGCGCGTCCAAGAATTACTTTCACAAGCCCTATCAGAAAAGCCTGACATTATCGTCTTGCCCGAAACATGGAATACAGGATTTCATCCATCTAAGGATTTAATCAATATTTCTGACAGAAATGGAGAAAGAACAAAAGCTTTATTAAGTACATTCGCAAAAGAACACAATGTAAACATTGTGGGCGGTTCTGTAGCCGTAGCAAAAGAGGATTTAGTATTTAATACCTCCTATGCTTACAACCGTGAAGGTACGCTCGTAGGAGAATATTCTAAAATGCACGGATTTAGCCCTGCTAAAGAGGATACCTATTTTGCTAGCGGTACCCATACTACGCATTTTGAACTAGATGGAATCACTTGTAGCACCGTCATCTGTTACGATATTCGCTTTCCTGAGCTCGTAAGAATGGCTGCATTATCAAATACAGAGTTATTATTTGTACCTGCTCAATGGCCTACTATGCGTTTACGCCACTGGCAAGTATTAAACGAAGTGCGAGCTATTGAAAACCAACTCTTCTTATGTGCTGTCAACGGCTGTGGTACAGTAGGTCGAGTTCAAAGCACTGGTCACTCCGCTGTATACGATCCATGGGGTACAAACCTCCTCGAAATGGACACTAGGGAGGGCATCTCATCTGTAGATATCGACCTCACCGTAGTAGAGGATATTCGCAATAAAATTAACATTTTTAGAGATCGCAAACCTGAACTCTACAAACTATAAAACAAAGGCACATTGTATTGAACACCCATCTAAAATTATTTCATTGTTAGATAGCCTATTCATATGACAATGTGCCTTTTTATTTTATTTATGGAATTCATATACATTAAAACTCAATAAGCTTCCACATATCCTCTGGAACCTGTTCTAGAGGTTTATTTTTTGCAATTGCTTCTTTTAGAATATCAATAGTATCCTGCACATCTTGTTTATCCTTTGTATTAGGATCATGAAGGATGACACGATTTAAAGAGTCTTCACCAAATTGTTTTACATATTCTTTTTCTACTTGATTAAGTTCACGGCGTAAATATTTCATAGATATCACACCTCCTATATAAAAATCTAAAATATTTATCTACCTTTTATATTATCAACCTTGTTGACAAAAATAAATTATATAATCTTTATTAGGACTGACTGCAGCTCCCAATGCATATGGATGATTCCAACTTTTACCAAAATCAAATAGATAAATCACATACTCATCAGGTATTTTTACAGAGTCTTCGTTAAAGGATAATCTATGTAAATATTGTTTCTGAAGTCTTCGATTCTCAGTTTCCGTATAAGTTGGATATGATTTATCCTTAGATAAACTAGTTTGGTTTATTTGTTTAGGTTTTAATTTATCTCGCTCAGCTTCTATGCGCTTACGAGTCTCGACATACCGTTTAAACTTTGCATCCCGATCTTCACCATCAATCTTAACCTTATTAAATTCACTCAAAATTTGATTTTCTAACTCATATAATTCATCAACAGTTTTATCAATAGGATTATCCAATCTATTTTGAATAAATTTCCCCATAGGAACCGTTGTACTTTCAACAAGCACCATGGATTTAGGCAACAATTGTGCTAAAGTATCTGCATGAGTCATATCCGAATCAATATATTGTTTTACATATACATTTTCTAAATCAGATTTGGAAATAACTAATTTGGAATTTATACGTGCTTCATCAATATATGACTTTAATTGCTCAGACGTACCACCAAATGCAAGTTGTATATGTGAACCGCCTTGCAAAAATCCTGGATTACTATGCATATGAATATTCTTAGCAAAACTTGGTATTCTTTTAGGAAAACCAGGAATTGTAGAAATCACTTTATAATTCTTAGGATCATTGATAGGATACTCAATAAACTCTATGGGTTTAAGGAAACTTTCTAAGAAATCTTTAATCTCAGCTTTAGATCTAGCCGTATATAAATCGTGCCCTTTACCTTTATTTTTATCTAAATATTCTCGAAGTTTCTTTTCATCTGCTACTTTTTTCTCCGAACGTGTCCGATAATTGAGTGTATCAACTAAATTTGTTAATTTAACTTCCCCCTGACCATTCTTTTTCATATATGGACTTACGACACGTAATGGTTTATCTCGACCTCCGATGAAATAGCCTTGACTACGTGTTTTTTCATTATTATAGTTATTGATTTGTTTGAGCGACTTTTCATCCTTATCATTGTAAAAAGGATCAAACGTCTTATACTGATTTCCAAAATCTGCTTTTTGTGATACTTTTAGTCTCTGAGCAGAATGCTCCTGTTCTTGCGCATTTAATAACACCAGTTCTTCAATTGAAAGTTTCCTTGGATTTCCTGCACTATCTTTTACTATATTTCTGATAGCACCAGGAATCACCTCAATCCGCTCTAATTTTAAATTTTCTGTTGAGTTTATATCATTTACAATACCTACATTTATATTTTTAACTGGTTCTTGTAGGTTTGCAGCAGAACCAAGTTGAACTGAAATCGCTAGCGAAAGTATCGTTAATGATATATTTTTCTTTTTCATGTATTCCCTCTATAAAAAACGGCGTATTAACGCCATTTTTGTCGCTTCTATATATTAATCAATAATAATAGAGTATTACCAAACTGTATCGCCCGAAATATAGGAATTAATAGCACCTATGATGAGCTTATAGATCAGTGGACAGCCCTATCGTCAACAATGATAATCGATATGTAATTACATCAACGGATAATTCTTCTAATAATAAGGACAGATATCACAATGATACCAAGGACTATACTCCCAGCTACTATATAAGGCCATATAAGTACATCCCGTACATCATTCAATATTTTTATATCAAAGATTGGCATATAAAGTAGTAAGTTCCCCAAAATCCAACCGATTGGTCCTATGAACTTTAGCTTCTTAATCGTATCCATTTTATCTAGAATAGACTCGGTTACCTCTGAATCCTTTTCGACAGATACGTATTCTTTATTAACGTAAAAGCCTTTTGAATATTCCGTTTCAAAAGCCCACTCTTGAACAGAAAATGTAGCAGTACCATCAACATTTTCATACTCTTTATATTTAGCAGTATCAGTAGTACCTACGTCTACCTCACCCCAAGTGCCTGTTACCATCTCATAACCACTATCTAAGAGTTTCATATCGGCTGGTAGCGCTTTTCCACACAACTTGGAAAACTGGTACGCATCTCGCTTCTTATCCCAACTGAGCCAAAACTCTGCATTATTCTTATGTCTAACTAACTTATACTCATACCCAATTTTTCCATGAGTATCAATATAGCGTATCTTGCCTAAGATCGTATATAAATCCCTTCGAATACGTAATGTCTCACCATAATTAAAAACCATAATCTTCTCTCATACTGAAAACTACACACATAAATGTATATTACTAATTACTATGATTGTACACGGATTGTGAAAACCTGCCAACACTTCTCAGATTTAAAAGGAGAAGATAAACTCATTAAATATATTTTAATATCAAAATAAATCATAACCACCCGTAGAACGGGTGGTTTGCTCTGACCCTATAAGGGTCTT
>NZ_QTLR01000008.1:58407-76402 GCF_003602765.1 Veillonella sp. AF36-20BH | reverse complement strand
TTGTACCGATGTTAACATGCGGTTTCGTACGTTCAAATTTTTCTTTTGCCATTAGGATTATATCCTCCTTCACAAAAACAAATTACATTCTAGTATTAATATAATATATTAACCCTAATTTATCAATGGAATATAAGATTTCCTTACCTATTATTATACCATATATACAAAGTCTTAGAATAGCATGTCATATGTAAAGAAATAAAAAAATCCCCACCAAGGTGAGGTTTAATGGTGGCGGCACACGGATTTGAACCGCGGACACACCGGGTATGAACCGATTGCTCTAGCCAACTGAGCTATGCCGCCATGTATGGAGCTAGTGACCGGGATTGAACCGGTGACCTTATCCTTACCAAGGATACGCTCTGCCGACTGAGCTACACCAGCACAATGAACGATCATTTCACTGTGGTTTTTATGGTTGCGGGGACAGGACTTGAACCTGCGACCTTCGGGTTATGAGCCCGACGAGCTACCAACTGCTCCACCCCGCTATGAATGGTGGAGGGAGAAGGATTCGAACCTTCGAAGTCGAAGACGGCAGATTTACAGTCTGCTCCCTTTGGCCGCTCGGGAATCCCTCCATAAATAAAATGGAGCTGGCGATAGGAATTGAACCCACAACCTGCTGATTACAAGTCAGCTGCTCTACCTATTGAGCTACGCCAGCATCATTACGACAAGATGAATTGTATCACCTAGCACACTAAGTGTCAAGAACATTTAAAAACTTTTTTGAAGTTTTTCGTTCACTGTGGTCACTCTTAGTGCTTAATCATAATAACATGAAACGATACCCTATGCAAGTATTTTGTCAAAAAAAATTTATATTTTATCAATCCTCTATAAAATGCCTCGTTTTCAGTATATATCCAGTAATCAACTTTTATTTACTAGTATATTCTTTATATACCTTTACATAGTTTCATTCCTTACCAGTCCATGTCTGCTAACATCCATATTTCAGGTTTACTAAAATCAAATAATAGGAAATTACAAAACTATATTTTTTACCTAATAACTGTAATTATATAACTAAAAAAGGAGATAGCCCGCTATCTCCTTCTATACATTTATAGTTTTCCCTATATTCAACCAATATGTTCAAACATACATTTAGTCGATTGCAATAACATGATCTGGATGTGCAATACTAACTACAGCATGTTTAGGATTATTGTTATGTTCTAAGTACAACTGATCCCCTTCAATATGTCCACGCCAGCCAACGACAATAGGATACTTCTTACTAATAGTTTTTAACAACTCAAATGGTTTTAGATTTAAGATAGGTGCAAAGAATACATTAATGCCATCTAGCAAGACTACTTCCGTATCGCTACGGCTAAGAGCACGGCAAATAACTTCTTCCGCTAATTGAGGCCGTTCATCACGAGGCACGAGCAAAAACTCTTCCTCGATGAGTTGCTTAGCTTCCAAGTATTTCCAGCCCTTCTGCTCAGACAATTCACGAATTAGCAAACTTTTACCAGAACCTGGACCACCAACGATAAACAATATACGTTCATCATCACCTTGAATCTTTTCCCAACGTTCTTTTACATCTTGTACAGTAACCATACCCTTTGCCTCCTCGCTGTGACCTATCCTATTTTACAGGACGGTCAGATAACATAACGGATTTGATATATTGGTTTTTATCATCTAGGGCAAACTGTAAATAAGAGTTGCTTGCCGCTGGATTTTTATATTCATATACGGTAGACGTCCCCGCCTTTGTTGTAGATTCAACAATACGAGTTGGCATACCATACACAAAGAGCAATAAATATTTGGTATCACCCATCGCGATTCCACGACGTGTAGGCGTATAAACATTTAATAATACGCGATTGATAAGATCTTTTTTATCTACACTCACACCGTATTCATTATAGCCAATAAATGTGGAGCCAAACAATATGCCTTGATGTTTCCAATCATTATTAGGATCATTAACAAAATGGTCATTCAACTTGAAACCACGCAATACAAAATCATCAGCCGTAAGTGTACCAGCTTCAAAATCATACACTTCAGCTTTCGGCAATCCAAACCTAGGCCATACTTGTCCACTAATAATGTCTACAGCCTCTATATTGCTTTGTTTAATGGTGAAAGCAATATATTCTTTTTGCTGACCAAGCATAGATTGTTGTTGGCTATTACTATTTGTATTCTCTACAGGACTCTTAAACTCCTTTTTTTGAGGCAATGAATTTTCGGAATGCCCCTCATAAAGGAAAATATACGTCTCATTTTTCTTATCACGCCACATCGCATTAGGACTGCCATAGGCAAATATCAATTCCATCCGTGTGCTACCAGGGCCAATGTCACGTACTGTATTAGCGCCTTTTTTCGTACTATGAATATTTGTAATAGTATTTGGTTCAAAGAAGTAAGTCGCCCCTTGACCGCGCAATTGATTGTTAACCAACAATTCTTGAGCAGGTCCAGTATATACAGTTACTGCTACATCTTTCATGTAATACGTAGTAAAGTTATCACGTACCTCAGTTTTTTCTACATCTTTTGGGACTTCAAACTGATTCCCCAATCGGTATGTGCCAATAGCATAGTCATCTTGAGAACCTAAAGGCGGTAAACTGTTTGCCGTATAAGACTTACCAATATCAGCTAAATTATTCTGAGTGATACTCGGCAAAGGACCTTCGTTCTCACTAGCCGCTTGCCAGAATTGTATAGAATCACCAAATTCAGTTACAGCCATTTGCTCTGCGAGCCATCCAGTTTTAGAACCTTCCTGTTTCGTTTTTGGGTCTAGCTTAACAACTCTAACTGGTGCATTATCAAGGTAAGACAAGCTATCAACCTCACCAGTTCCATCTACACTACCATCATTGCTCGCATTAGCGGAATCTTGAGCTACAACGTTAGTGTCATCAGTAGTTTCTACTGCAACTGGGTTAACAGTGGAAATGGCAGGCTCTGCTGCATAACTGATTGTAGTAGCACACAAGCCCACAAGGAGGGCTGCTACAATACGGCTCTTCATAGAATAGTTCATCGATTATTCTCCAACTGTGCACGCAACCAATTCAACCATGTTTCAAGACCGTTGTGGGCCGTGCAACTTACTTCAAAAATTTCTCCATTTGGATTCAAATTACGTATATCTTGTATTGCCTTGTCTTTTTTAAATGGTACATAAGGCAATAAATCTATCTTATTAATGAGAATAGCCTTTGACTCTTTAAAGATTAATGGGTATTTAAGAGGCTTATCTTCACCTTCAGTAACAGATAATACAGTTACCTTCATGCTTTCACCAATCTCAAATTCTGCAGGGCATATAAGGTTACCTACATTCTCGATAATGATCATATCGAGTTCATCAAGATTTAAATCACCTAGTGCATCTTGAATCATTTGTGCATCAAGATGGCAACCTCCCACTGTATTGATTTGAATAACAGGAACGCCTAATTCATGAATCCGTTCCGCATCCTTAGCAGTAAATAAATCACCTTCAATAACAGCAAGGCGGTAATCTTTTTTCAAATCATGTAAAGTTGCCTCCAATAGAGATGTTTTACCAGCCCCTGGAGAACCTAATAGATTAAATACAAAAATATTTTTTTCCTTAAACAACTGTTGTAAGGACTCTGCAATGGCATCATTTTTTGCCAATACATTAGTTTTAACTTGAACTTGCATGCCTAACCTTTCTATCAATCGATATCCATGGAGGTCACTTGTAGTTCGCGGCCACCAATGGTTTGTACGAAATGACTGTCACAATAGGGACAGATAAACTTATAATTTTCTACAGGAAATGTTTTATCACAATCCAAGCACTTTCCTTCAATAGGAATCGTATTAATTTCTATACGCGAACCTTCTGCTGCAGTCCCCTTTGTAACGGCTTCCCAGCAAAATAGGAGAGAATCTGGCTCTACTCCACTCATAAGGCCCAAATCGAGTTGAACGGAATGAATCACAGATGCATCGTGTTGGCGCAATGTATCGAGGGCTACATCAAGTATACCTTCTGCTATAGACATCTCATGCATGGTATGCCTCATATACAGCTTCAAGCATCATAGTAGTCGTTACAGAGCCTACACCACCAGGCACTGGAGTAATTGCAGACGCAATATCTTTTACCGCTTCATAATCAACATCGCCTACCGTCTTACCTTCTAGTTCATTAATGCCTACATCGATAACAACAGCACCTGGCTTAATCATATCTGCTGTAATCATATGAGCACGACCCGCTGCAGCAATAACGATATCGCCACGTTTTACTTGTTCTGCCAAATCAGGGGTTCTGGAATGGCACATTGTAACCGTACCATGTGCACCAAGTGTCATAAGAGCTACCGGCTTACCAATCACTTGGCTACGACCGATTACTACCACATGTTTACCCTCTACAGGAATATCATAGTGGTTTAAAATCGCCATGCACGCCTTGGCAGTACAAGGGGCAAAGCCACCTTTACCGGCAGTTACAAGACCAATATTATACGTAGTTAGACCATCGATATCTTTTTTAGGATCTAGCATATCGATAAGAGCCTCTGTATCAATGTGTTTAGGCATCGGCATTAACGGTAAAATCCCATGAACAGCCGCATCATTATTTAATTCTTGCAATGCTGTAACTACTTCATCCTGTGTAGCCGTTTCAGGTAATTGTTTTAACACAAAGCCATAGCCAAAGTTCTTGGCTGTCTTTTCCATAAATGTAGCGTACATATGAGCACCGTGGTCTTCACCAACGAGTAATACTGCCATAGTAATTACAGAGTCGCCAACTGCTGCAACTTTTTCTTGTAAAATCGCCTTGTGAGCGTCTGCTACTGCTTTACCGCGTAATTCGATCATAAGTATCTCCATTCATTCAAACTATCTATAAAATAAGGTGCCTCCGGAGAGGCACCTAAGTCTCTTATTCTATTATATAACGAACTGTCTATAATTTCTAATTATGACCGAATTCGTTTTATCTACGGAAATGAACAGTAATTGCTGTACCAGCCTGAACAGTTGTACCGCTACTTTCATCTTGAGATGTAGCCGTACCAGTTCCATCCGGTTTAAAGGCAAGTCCCGCCTTATGTAACCAATCACGCACTTCACCATAGGTAAAACCAGTAAAGTTAGGCAATGTAACAGAACCATCACTTCCCGGTTTTGGTTCAGGTAATGTATTAGCAGCTTTAACAGCTACTGGTGTACTTTCTTTAACATACGGACTCATTTGGTAATACCGTACAAGTTGAGATACGATGTCCTTAAATACAGGGGCTACAATTTGACTACCATAATAAGAACCCTTTTGTGGGTCATCAATAACGACAAGAACTACAAATTTTGGATCCTCTACAGGGCCAAAGCCAATAAAGGACGCAATGTATTGTCCGTCGAGATAACCGCCATGTTTGGTATCTAGTTTTTGCGCCGTACCAGTTTTACCGCCGAAGTGATAACCTTCTACCATCGCTTTTGTACCGCCACCTTCGGATACTTCTTTTTCTAGAATATCTACAATGGTTTTAGCGGTTTCCGCTGGAACTGGTTGTCCCACAACAGATGTTTCAGTCGTACTTGTTACATCGCCTTGAGAGTTACTATAAGACTTGATGATATGTGGTTTCATCATAGCCCCACCATTAGAAAGGGCACCAAAGACACGAACCATTTGTAATGGTGTAACCGCAATACCTTGACCGATAGACATTGTAGCAACGTCTAGCTTACTCATATCCTCTGGATTATACAGGATACCTGCCCCTTCACCAGGCAATTCAATACCTGTTTCAGAGCCAAAACCATAATCGCGTACATATTTAGAAAGGATATCTGCTCCAGTTGTTGTACCAATTTCTGCCATACCTGTATTGATAGAATACTTCAAGATATCTAGCAATCGAACTGGTCCATAACCTTCACCATTCCAGTTTCTCATCACATGACCATTCGCTACAAAGGCCCCTTTATCATTGTACACTGTTTCTAATTTCCACTTTCCTGATGCAAGAGCTGCAGATGCAACGATTGGTTTGAATGTAGAACCTGGTTCGTATAAGTTAGTAACAGCAATATTTTTGAAAGCCTCTTCTCCACTTTGGTTATAATTGTTAGGATCATAGCTTGGACGATTTGCCATCGCAAGAATTTCACCAGTCTTAGGATCCATAACGATAACGCTAGCATGTTTAGCCCCTGTATCAGCCATCGCCTTATCAAGCGCACGTTCTGCAATAAATTGGATGGTCGCATCGATTGTTAATGTTACGCTTTTACCCTTATCAGGTAAGAACTTGGACAAAACGGAACCAAAGATAGCATTACCTTTGTTATCGGTAGCAACGATTTCTTGCTGCACACCACCCTTTAACTCTTCATCAAGGACCATTTCGAGACCATCAAGGCCTTTATCATCGGTTCCTACAAACCCCAGTATTTGAGCCGCTAGTACACCATTTGGGTAATAACGTTTGGACTCTTCCACAAAGTTAAGGCCCGCAATATTATTATCCTTAATGACTTGTGCCACCGCCTTAGACTTGTCCGCATCCATCATGCGATTAATCCATACGAAGGCAGAATCCTCTTGCAGAGCTTTCACAATATTTTCTTTTGACATGGTTACATATGGCGAAATGAGTTCCGCAATCTCTTGGGGAGACTGTTTAATCATCTTAGGGTCCGCATACAAAGATTTTGTAACCACACTCATCGCCAAAGGCTTACCATTACGGTCATAGATCGTACCGCGCGGTGATTGTAATTTTCTGTCTACTTGAACCTGTAATAAATTTTTCTTCTCCAAGTCAAATGTATCAAAGACCTGCAACTGCGCCAAACGCCCTATGAGGACAAAGGCAACAGTCATGAGAATGGCAAGACACCAAGTAGTACGACTCCAACCACTCATGCGTCGCAACGCTTTATTTAGTAAATTCATCATTTCTCCACTGGACGGCGTAACTTATGGTCTAATGCGTCATATAGCGCATCTGGTTTATTAGGAATAACCCCATTTTGTACCTGACCTAATAAATACTGCAATCCTTCCCCTACTTGTTTCCCAGCGAGCTTAATCACTCGTTCGTCATAATTTAAGTCCTTGGTATGTACAGGCATCTCTAAACTAAGATCTGCCATACATTCTCCAAAGGCTAATGTTCCGTCTGTAGACGAGTAAGGTTTCCCACAACCTAATACATCGGCAGCGCAAACCTTAGCTAATTGCTCCCATGCAGTGCGCATAATTTGGCTATCTCGGAATTCACCACTACGGGCTTCCTTGCGAAGCCATTTTTTCTCGTTTGCATCGCCATTTTGTACAAAATAGTGAAAGCGCATGTGATTTTTCACAATCCACGCCACGCGTTTTACAAAGGCCTTCGGATATCCTAGTCGGGTTAATAACGTTTCTGCCATTTCCGCGCCTAGTGTATCATGGCCACGATCCGTAAGGCGTCCATTGATAACAGCACGTACCGCTGGCATTCCCTTTGCCACATCATGTAATAAGGCACCCCAACGCAGCACCAAATCCGGCTCCGTATGGGACACAACGGCTAGTGTATGGTACCAACCATCGAATTCGTGAAAGTCCTTTTCTTGGGGCAAATTCACGAGATGATATAGTTCAGGCAAGATGGGAATCTCCCGAGCCGCACCATTTTCTACAACACGACAAGAGCATTCTGCCAAGCGGGATTGAACAAGAACATCAAGGCCCTTAGCCACTGCAGGCTCTAACATGAGACGATTAATCTCATTTCGTACACGTTCTAATGACAATCCAGGTACGCGGTGAAAAGCCTTGGGCATAGCCTCTAATAGGTCTTTACTCGGCAAAAAATCCAACTTCGCCACAAAACGGCATGCCCTAAATAATCGTAATGCATCTTCTTCAAAACGTTTCTGCGCATTACCAATGGTTCGTAACGTTTTATGTTTGATATCACGTCGTCCACCTACAAGGTCTATAACTTCACCATAACGGTTCATAGCTATGCCGTTGACAGTAAAATCACGACGCAACACATCTTCTTCTAAGGTATCGGCATAAGTAATTTCTTCGGGACGATGGCTATCTGCACCATATCGTTCTGTTCTATATGTAGCGATTTCGTATTGCTTGCCCTCTAATGTAGCTACCACTACACCAAAAGATTTTCCTACGAGGTCTGTCGTTTGAATATCATGACCGCGAAGAACCTCAATCACTGTATCGGGACGTGCAGACGTCACAATATCGAAGTCATGTGGCTTTTGATGCATCAACATATCGCGCACAGCGCCGCCTATGATATAAGCTTCATGGCCGGCTTCTTCTAATATGGTCAATATTCGATTTGCTTGTTCCATCATACACGCTCCTTTCTGAACTAGTCTAATCTTTATTTTACTACAAATGAAAGCATGAAAAAAGTGCAATCCTTATAAGGATTGCACTCGTTCTGCAATAGCTGTACCTGTCGGTGTCACCGCAAGGCCGCCATCACTTGTTTCACGCAATGCTGCCGGCATAGCGCGACCTATATTATTCATCGCTTCAATGACTTCATCTGGTGGAATTTGGCTTTCAATATTCATTAACGCCATTTCAGATGCAGTAATAGCATGGACTGCATAAAAGCCATTACGCTTAACACATGGCACCTCTACGAGCCCTGCTACCGGATCACAAGCAAGTCCCAATAGATTTTTCATGCACAATGCAATAGCATGACCTACTTGACGTGGTGATCCACCCATCATTTCAACAATGGCTCCTGCCGCCATACACGCCGCTGTACCGATTTCCGCTTGGCAACCGCCAACAGCACCAGCAACACAAGCGCGATTTGCTACTACATTACCAATACCGGACGCAGCTAAGAAGCCTTTTACCACTGTAGCTCTATCTAATTGGTAGTGGTCCGCTACGGCTTTCACAGCACCAGGCACAACACCACAAGAACCCGCCGTAGGACAAGCAACAATGCGGAACATCTTTGCATTTGCCTCATTTACAGCAATAGCATACGTCATTGCCTTATACGCAATATCACTCATAAAACGAGGTGTTTGCCCATTAAGCTGTGCCGCTTGACCACCGGACATACCAGAAGCCGTTTTCTCCGCATAAGCTATGCCATCTTGAATGGAGCTTTCAAAAATATCTAAGCGATTCTCTATTTCACGAACAACCGCGTCTTCACTGCGGTCGTAATTCTCTAATTCATAACGCAATACTACATTGCCAAAAGAAATATTGTTTTCCTCACCTAGGCGAATAATATCTGCAATTGTATCATATGCATAACTCATCATTCGCCCTCCTATAATGCTTCAAAGGTCATCACATCCTGGATGCCTGGAAACTCGCGCATAAACTGAACTGTAATAGGATTTACCACTGTATCTGTAGTAATAACCATGACTGCATCCTTATGCTTGCCCTTACGGAATACGCGCATCGTAGCGATGTTAATATCAGACTCACTCAATGCTTGGCTCACAAGAGAAATCGCACCAGGTCTATCCTCATGGAACACAACGAGCGTAAACTCATCTCCTGTAATGGACATATCATTTCCATCTACTTCGGTAATCATAATCTGACCACCGCCGAGAGAGCGACCAATAACAGTCATATGACGATTATGTTCATCATACATATCAAAACGCACCACATTCGGATGCCCTACATCAAGAGGAGACTCAATAAAAGAAAACTCCATCCCCTCTTTTTTCGCTAATTCATGGGCAACTCGGATGTTCGCATCATCCTCTTTATAACCTAATAAGCCGCCAATCAAAGCACGATCCGTACCATGCCCTTTATAAGTTTTTGCAAAAGATCCATATAATGTTAAATCTACCTTTTTAGGAGTAGCACGAAAAATACACCGCGCCATCTTGCCTAGTCGCGCAGCACCCGCTGTATGCGAACTAGACGGACCAATCATAATAGGCCCTATAATATCAAAAATACTGTTCATACATACCTCTATATACACATAAACCATGTGAAAAAATCCTATTTCACCTATAGTATAGCAACCAATATCGAGCCTTGTCTATATGCACATTAGGGGCATATTTGTTTGTCTACAGAGGACTACTATTCTTATGAAAGCTGTTCTAAAACTTTGTATATTGATGGGACGCCTCCATATCTACAGTTATAAAAGGGAAAGACTATACTTATGCAGCGACATCTCCCCCTCACCTCACTATTCTGATGAAAGCTATTTTATGAGTTTGTATATTGATGGGACTTATATTTCAGAAACGTTTTACTTATGGGCATAACCTATTGAGGGCCGACTTACGCTGAGTATGGAGGCATGAGATAGGTTATGCCCATTAGTAATCTAGTTGTCGCAATACTGTCAGGCCCCATCAATAAACAAACACTCGATAGATAGCTTTCACAATAATAGTAAAAAAACGCACCTAAGGATAACCCTAGGTGCGTTATTTATAACAACAGTCCTAAATCATAAAAGAGAGGGGACGTAGGACTGTAGTTAACAGATTAATAGATCCTATTAGCCCAAGATAGCTTTCATGTCAGCTTCTGGAGTTGTAATTGGATGTAATTGGAATTTTTCTACCAAAATGTTCAATACATTGCTGGAGAAGAATTTAGGCAAGGAAGGTCCGATGTAAATGTTACGGATACCCAATGCTAACAATGTTAACAAGATACATACCGCTTTTTGTTCGTACCAGGACAATACCAATGTCAATGGCAAGTCGTTTACATCACATTCAAATGCACCAGCTAAAGCTACTGCTACTTGAATAGCGGAGTAAGCATCGTTACATTGACCCATATCAAGGATACGAGGGATACCACCGATTTCGCCGATGTTCATGTCGTTGAAACGGAATTTACCACAAGCCAATGTCAATACTACAGTATCATTTGGAGTTTGTTTAACGAATTCAGTGTAGTAGTTACGGCCTACTTTAGCACCGTCACAACCACCTACCAAGAAGAAGTGTTTGATTGCGCCAGCTTTTACAGCATCAATTACTTTATCAGCAATACCCAATACTGTGCCATGACCGAAACCTGTAGTTACTTCATGACCACCGTTGATACCAGTGAATTCTTGAGCTTCTTTGTAGCCGCCCAATTCGATAGCACGGTTGATAACTGCGGAGAAGTCTTTAGTACCATCTTCTTTTTCTTCGATATGTGCACAACCATCGAAACCTACCATATCTGTAGTGAAGATATTTGCTTTGTAGTTTTCTTTTGGTGGCATAATGCAGTTTGTAGTGAACAAGAATGCGCCAGGAACATCAACAAATTCTTTTTGTTGGTTTTGCCATGCTGTACCGAAGTTACCTTTCAATTGAGGATGTTTCTTCAATTCAGGATAAGCGTGGCAAGGCAACATTTCACCATGAGTATAGATATTTACACCTTTACCATCAGTTTGTTCCAATAATTGTTTCAAATCATGAAGGTCATGACCAGTTACAACGATGAAAGGACCTGGTTCTACAGTCAAAGGAACTGTAGTTGGTACAGGTGTACCATATGTTTCAGTATTAGCTTTATCAAGAACAGCCATACATTTCAAGTTAATTTGACCAAATTCCATCAAAAGATCAAGCCATTCTTCAGCGCTGTGATCTTTAGCGAATTCTACCATGCCTTTAACGAACCAAGCGTCAACATCAGCATCGTGGAAGCCAAGGCGAGCAGCATGCCATGCGTACGCAGCCATACCACGCATACCTAACAATAATGTGGAGCGAAGGGATACGATGTCTTCTTCACCTTTCCACAATTGTTCCCAATCAAAGTTTTGTTGAGCGCTATCCACTTTTGCATGGTAAGCATTTACTTCGTCAATGAATTCTTGAACGCGGTCTTCAGAGAAGTTTACGTTTGTTACACACATGAACAAACCGCGCATAATATAATCGATACCTTCTTTAGTATGACCCTTTACGTCTAAAGCGCGAGCCAAGCCAACTAAAGCAGCAGTTAATTCGTCTTGTAAGTTAGCAACTGGTGCAGTTTTACCACATACACCTTGTACAGTACAGCCACCTGGTGCTGCAGATTGTTCGCATTGATAACAGAACATGCTCATTTGAAAATCCTCCTTTGCGAGACTTCCTCGCAGTCAAGCTAGATAATATAAAACCTATACATTACACTGATGTTTTATCAGTTGTCTGATTGATTACATTTGAAAGTATAACGTAAAGATGATACAATTTCTGTAGCTTGAGCAACAAATAAAAACTTTTTCAAAAATTTTCCTGACTTTCCTTATGGAACAGGTAGACCATTTAGTCTTATACTTTTATTATACAATAATCATTTTTAATTGCTATAGACTTTATCACACCGGAGGTGCTTATGAAGCAAATACTTTCAAACGATATCATTAATCAATATATGCCCACCCTCGTGAAATGTCCTTTATTCAATACATTAGGAGAGCCAGAGCTGCGTAGCTATTTAAATAATGCGAAAGTTATCATCCACAGTTACAAAAAAAATGATTTTATAGCCCTCGCTGGAGATCCTATGGAGGGTATTGGTGTCATCCTTGAAGGCAGCGCTTTACTGACTCGTGAAAATGTAATGGGGCAACGGGTTATTATGGCAAACTTAGAGCAATCAGATATTTTTGGAGAAGCACTACTATTTAGCAAACAGCCTTTATGGCCTGCTACCATTAAAGCAACAAAAGCAACTAAAATTATGTTTATTCCGCTTGAAACCTTTATTAAAACATTACCGGATTGTCATCAATGCCAAACTAAAATCCTATCTAATCTATTAGAGGATTTATCTGAAAAAGCAATTCTATTAACCAGAAAAGTCCATTACCTCACATTAAAAGGGATGCGCGAAAAGATTTTTGCGTACTTAACAGATATTTATAAACGTCAACATTCTAACACAATTCAATTACCCCACAACCGCGAGCAAATGGCTGAGGTCCTCAATGTATCTCGCACAGCTCTTAGCCGTGAACTAGGTCGTCTTCGCGATGAAGGTCTCATTGATATTACAGGTCGCACCGTAACAATTAAAAACATTGAAGACATTGAAGAATTCGGCTTCAACACCTTCTAACACTTAATAGCTATTAAATTTAACAAACTAAAAAGTCTCTCAAGATAATCTTGAGAGGCTTTTTTATTACATAACACATACGCTATATAACGTTTTTAAGTATATACCTATATTAATAACTATATAATCCAATTTTTGAAACTATATAGTGCTTAAAATCATAAATTAGAACCAATGAGACAAATCAAATTCTTCACCAATGGTTGCTTTCACATGAGCACGGCCTAAGTAAAGGCCTAACAATGTTAAACTAATTTTAGACATTGGCGTGCTATCGAAGACATCAGCCAAGTCCAATAAAACTGGTGAAATGTCATCCATAATATCACGCGCCTCTTGTCCCCTGAAAGCAGTAGGTTTGCTTTTCATCAAAGCTAAAAGATCACGTTGAACCATAGCATTAGAAATTCGTGTTTGTCTAAAAAATTGTGGTGCCAAAGACTCATCTACCAAGGCTAGTTTATAAAGATTGGAGTTCAAGCTACGCACCACATAACGTGGATCTACACCATGACCGTCTGTAGCACGGAAGAGTTCTTCCTTAGAGAAACCACGATAGTTGAATACAAACGGGTATGAATTAGACAACACTTGACATAAAGTGATAGGTTCTTGTTCTTCTTGCGTACAGCGTAAGTAGTCCAGCTGGCGATAGAAAGAATCATTTCGAGGCAAATCAGAGATAAATGGCTCAATATATTTTTCCACATAATGTTGGAAGTGAATCAATCCATAGTTATTAGAGTTTCTAGAATATTGTAACAATAATGTTAAGGCCATAACTTGAAAGTGACCTAATGTTAAATGAGGTAATACACGTAATGCATCAAAAGCTACAAGGTATGGCGTACTAGATTTAGGAGATTGAACCACATCTAGAAAAGCACCTAACGCAGCGGACTTCATCCACTCCGTATTTGTAGCGGCATATGCCTTTTGCATACTCATCAACGCTTCTTGAATAACAATATTCTCTAGTAATGCATTCACTTCAACAATTTTTGTAATATTGAGAGCCGCTAAAGCATCTCTTGTAATAGATTCTACATAGTGTTGCGTGTCGCCATGTAGTACCCCAAAGGAATGAACAAATGGCGCTATAGCCAGCTCAACGCATTTATCTTCATGTGCTGTTTTTGCCCATTGGCCATGCGGTTCCTCCTCTTCAGCTAAACTTGTTGCCGCCAATTGTGCTTCAATTTCAGAGGCATCAAACAAACGCGTTTCATCTAATACCGATGGTCCTTCCGCGGTTTGTATTTCGTTTGCACCACCTATCATCTGCGTAGCATCTATGCTATCCGCTTCATCAGCTTCAAAGGCTTCCACAGATTCACCCATAGCAATTGTATCTTCAACAGAGTTAGCGTTATTGAGAAGTTCATCTGTAACGACATCAAGGACGATAGTTTTATCCACCAACGGAGTAACACCTTGATTAGCTTGATTAGCTCGCTTAAGATCTGATACGGCTGTCATCACAATGGTTTCATCCCCTATTGGTGTGCCATTATCCGAACCTAATGCTAACGCATATTCTCCTGCTGAAACATGACTTGAATTGGACTTTAGAGTACTTCTTCTATTATAAGAAGTATCTATAGGATCAACTAAAGATTCAACAGATTCTCGCTCTTCACTATCCATAGTTTCAACTGTATCCGGAATTGATGCAGTATATACATTAGTACCACTCATATGAGTAATTGTTACATTGCCTTCTTGCGACTCCGTTGCAAATATAACATCATTATACTCTTTAGGATTATTTTTATTACTTATGTTTTTATGGGATTTTTCCTTTGCCTTACTTTCACCATCACCACCGCTAAAAACAGCATAGCAAACAGCAAAAAATCCCAATGCCACGACGGCTAATACAAAATACGGTATTAGGTTTGACATACTATCCCCCTACATCAATGCTTCATTATATGCAGCACGCTCACCGCCGATGCTCTTTGGCCGAACACGACAAGCGGTCACATGTGCTTTTCCAATTTCTTTCACACAAAGACGTACAGGCACTGCAACGTGTTTCATGTGCATACCAATGAAAGTATCTCCAATATCGATGCCTACATCAGCTTGAATAAATTCAACCATCACAGGATCATCAAAATGTTCATACGCCATCACAGCCAGGGCACCACCCGCATGACGTTGAGGAACAACATTAACTTCCTCCTCCCATGTCATGGCACTACGTTCCATAACAAGTGCACGATTAATATGTTCACAACATTGAATAGCCAAGTTAAGTCCTTTAGCCTTAACAGCATTGTATATTTCATCAAATACGACCTGAGCCACATCAAGGTGAGAGTCAGTGCCGATTTTTTTACCTACAATTTCGCTAGTGGAACAGCCCACAACGAACAATTGACCTTCGCGAACCTTTGCTAAATCAAGTAATTCAGCCATCGCGTTGCGAGCTGACTGACGAATAGTTTCTACAGAAGTCATGTTATCGCCTCACTCAAATTGAATGTATAAAATCTATATGTATATTATCATAAAACCGACAGAATCGATAGACTAAACTCTACAGGTAACGGATGAACGTCTTATGATTATGGCTTAACAACAAAAAGAGGCTTGCTAAAGCAAGCCTCTTTCAATCACTCAATGGTGATATTAGATTTTTCTGTAAGGTTTTTGGCCTAATTCGTAGAAGTTATTACCTTCAGTATCGCCAACTACGATGCAAGGGAAATCTTCAACAGTCAATTCAGCCAAAGCTTCTGGTCCAAGTTCTCCATAAGCAAGAACTTCGTATTTTTTGATGGATTTTGCAATCAATGCTGCAGCGCCACCAACTGCTGCGAAGTATGTGCAACCATTTTTCTTCATGGATTCAACTACTTCTGGTTTGCGGGAACCTTTACCAATCATGCCTTTGATACCTTGATCAAGCATTGTTGGTGTGTAAGCATCCATACGACCGGAAGTTGTAGGACCAGCGGAACCAATTGGATCACCAGGTTTTGCAGGTGTTGGTCCAAGATAATAAACAAACTTATTTGTCCAGTCGATTGGCAATTTTTCACCACGCGCTAAAGCTTCAGTCATAACTTTATGAGCAGCGTCACGAGCGGAGTAAATTTTACCAGTGATAAGAACGCTATCACCAACTTTTAATTTGCGGGAAAACTCTTCATTATATTCTTCAGTATTAATGCGAATTGATTCAGCCATTGTTTTTACCTCCTATCGATTAAAGTACTACGTGAGCATGACGAGCAGCATGGCACATGATAGTAACTGCAACAGGAAGACCTGCGATGTGAGTTGCACCCCATTCGATGTTTACACCGATACAAGTTGTAGTGCCACCCAATTGTGGTCCAATACCAGTTTTGTTAACCATTTCCATAATTTCTTCTTCTAATTTTGCATAGTCTGCATCTTTATGAGGTACACTAATGTCACGAAGCAACGCTTTTTTGGACATAACAGCTGCTTGGTCCATAGTACCGCCAATACCTATGCCGAGTACGATTGGAGGGCATGGGTTAGGGCCTGCATGTTTTACGATTTCAAGGACTGCATTTTTAACGCCTTCCACACCATCAGCAGGTACGAGCATAGCTACATCAGATTTATTTTCAGAACCGAAACCTTTTAATTCCACTTGAATATCTACTTTATCGCCAGGAACAATTTCAGTGTAGATGATTGCAGGTGTGTTATTTTGTGTATTTTTACGATTGAACAATGGTTCAGCTACAACGGATTTACGAAGATAACCTTCAACATAACCAGCTGCAACACCAGCATTGATAGCTTCTGTAAGGTCACCACCAACGAAATGAACATCTTGACCAACTTTTAAGAATACCATAGTCATACCAGTATCTTGGCAGTATGGACGATCTTCAGCATCGGCAATTTCTGCATTTTTAATAATTTGATCAAGAACGATACGACCTACTGAAGACTCTTCTGTTTCACGGCCTTTTTTCAAACCTTCATAGATGTCTTTTGGCAAGTGGTAAGCTGCGTCCATACACATTTGACGGACTGTTTTTGTGATTTCAGATACTTGAATCTCGCGCAAGATAATCCCTCCTCAGGAAAATAGTTGAATATTAATTCTAATACCGATGAGATAAATTAAAATTCTCAAACATATGAAAGAATATCTATCTCAAACCGATGAGATTAACTCTATACATAAATCGTAGCACACAATATAGGGGGATTCAACGCCCCACCTATACAGTTTTCTCAATGCTTTTTCGATTTTTGAGAATTGTTTTCATGAATATTTTTGTATATATTTCGGTTTTTCAATAGGCTATATAGACCTTATTTTCTAGTCACTAAAATAGCCCTTCATTGTGATAAAAGTCATAGTCTATCATATATCAATAAGATTTTTATATCTTATATTTTTACCTACTTTCTTATATATAGATTTGGTTTAAAATTAACCACAAACATAGGCTATATCTAATAAGATAAATACACTTCTCTTTTAACTGATACTACTTTTCAACTAAATCTTATAAACTTTT
Organism: Veillonella sp. AF36-20BH; assembly: GCF_003602765.1. Lineage (NCBI taxonomy): Bacteria > Bacillati > Bacillota > Negativicutes > Veillonellales > Veillonellaceae > Veillonella > Veillonella sp. AF36-20BH. Next base: position 58,786 of record NZ_QTLR01000008.1, on the reverse strand, counting down.
CTATAATGCATATGTATACCGATTATCTTCAATATACTTATATTGCTAACTCCCATGCATTTGGAGTCATACAATCACCTTAAAACACAGTAAATACCTATAGTTAATAAGCTCTATAGATTTTATTAATTTTAATGACTTTCTCATCAAAATTATTGATAACTAATTTTATCTATAAAGTTATGTCTTTTAGTCATAATTGACAGTATCTATTTTATAGTGTTTTAAAAAAAATGCTTGCTTTTATAATTAATCTAACATATAATAACAATCGTACCATTCCTCGATAGCTCAGTCGGTAGAGCAATCGGCTGTTAACCGATCGGTCGTAGGTTCGAGTCCTACTCGAGGAGCCATTCTGGCCCGTTGGTCAAGCGGT
>NZ_QTLR01000008.1:0-58397 GCF_003602765.1 Veillonella sp. AF36-20BH | reverse complement strand
TTCTGGCCCGTTGGTCAAGCGGTTAAGACACCGCCCTTTCACGGCGGTATCCCGGGTTCGATTCCCGGACGGGTCACCACATATGGACGATTAGCTCAGCTGGGAGAGCGCCTGCCTTACAAGCAGGATGTCGGCAGTTCGATCCTGTCATCGTCCACCAGACTAAAGAAGCAAGCTGTTAAGCTTGCTTCTTTTTTTTATATATATGATATAATAATATAAATTATATAATTTGTAATTTTAAAAGAGTTTTATTAAGAGGAGGAATTATGTTACATAACTTCGGACTCTATAAACGTCCACTACTTACAGTACTTGCTGTACTACTCACAACTGCATTTACAACAGCTAGTGCCGCTATGATCGATTTGAGTCAGCTAACACCAAATACAACGCAACCTGTGGCTCTTAGCACTATACAAAGTAATACAAGTAATGAGGCTTCTACATTGACCCCTAAAACAAATATGGAGCCTATCATAAAAGTAGCTGCCACACCAACATCTACACCAATTTCTGGAGTTTCAGAAAAAGCAACTATTAATGCTACTAGTACAAGTCATGATGGTCACTTGGAAAACTTTCCAAGCCGCAAAGTAACTATTGTTGTACCAGCAAATTTGCGCAATGAAAACACAGCTCAATTTGGTCACTACATGACAGATCGCTTATCAAATACACTTAAATATCCTTACTATGATACAACCATTGTAAGCACTAACACACCAACTGCAGAGATTAAAGCCGCTGATCTTGCTCAAATTGCAGAGGCCCAAAATTCTGAAATTGTTATTATGCCTGTGCCATTACAAGATGTATATGTACAAGTTAATACTATTAACAGCCCAGATTCGTACAATAATGATAATCATGAAATTTATATCGCTGCAAAGGTTAATGCCCTTTTATACTATTATGATGTAAACGATAAGGTAATCCATACTGTTCGTACGGGCTTCAACCAAACTGATGACTCTTTAACTATGCCAACACATAAATCAGTTTGGAACAAAGTTATGACTATATTACTTGATAAATTACCATACAAACGAATTCCAACAGACCATGACCGTTACCAAGCACCTGGTATTAATTCTGAGGCACCTGTTGTACTCGATTTCCAAGTAGAACAACCTAAGAATACTGCATACTCCTTAAAAGGTGTGAGCGTCTTTGTAGATAAATTTCTTAAAAAAAGGCTAGCCAGATGGCTAGCCTTTTTCTTATAACATTTTTGTAACATGCAAGCGCAGTAAAGCACGTTGCAATGCTGCTTCTGCTCTTTCTACATCAATATCAGGTGTAGGATTTGATAACCGACCTTCAGCACGCTCTTTAGCACGCTGTGCACGATCCACATCAATAGATGTAGGATCTTGACAGTCAGGGGTTACAATACTCACCTTATTATGTTCAATTTCACAGAAGCCACCAAATACGGCAAATTCACGAGATGTTCCATCTGGTTGATCAATGCGTAAAGGTGCTAAGTCTAATGCAATAATCATAGGCGCATGATTTGGCAAAATACCAAAAGCACCATCGATAGCTTTACCTACAAAGAATGTAGATTGGCCTTCGAATACGATTGCATCAGGTGTAATTATCTGTAGGGTCATAGGTTCCGCCATGGATTATTCCCCCTTCTCTTGCATTTCCTTTGCTTTTTGAACGGCTTCATCAATGGTACCAACCATGTAGAATGCACCTTCTGGCAATTCATCATATTTACCATCTAAGATTTCTCTAAAGCCTCTCAATGTTTCGGACAATGGCACATATTTACCAGGAGAACCAGTAAATACTTCTGCTACGAAGAATGGTTGACTCAAGAAACGTTGAATCTTACGAGCGCGAGATACAGTGAGTTTATCTTCGTCAGACAATTCTTCCATACCGAGGATTGCGATAATATCTTGAAGATCGCGATATTTTTGCAATACTTCTTGTACGCCACGAGCTACTGCGTAGTGCTCTTCACCAAGTACATGTGGGTCCAAAATACGGCTTGTAGAATCGAGTGGATCCACCGCCGGATAGATACCAAGTTCCGCAATGGAACGAGACAATACTGTTGTCGCATCCAAGTGAGCGAATGTCGCTGCTGGAGCAGGGTCAGTCAAGTCATCGGCAGGTACATATACAGCTTGTACAGAGGTAATAGAACCTTCTTTAGTAGATGTAATACGTTCTTGCAATGCCCCTACGTCATTAGCCAATGTAGGTTGGTACCCTACGGCAGATGGCATACGACCTAAAAGGGCAGATACTTCAGAACCCGCTTGGATAAAGCGGAAGATATTATCGATAAACAAGAGCACGTCTTGTTTCTTCACATCACGGAAGTATTCAGCCATTGTAAGGCCAGTAAGACCTACGCGCATACGAGCCCCTGGTGGCTCATTCATTTGGCCGTATACGAGAGCTGTTTTGTTGATAACGCCGGACTCTTTCATTTCGTTCCACAAGTCATTACCTTCACGAGTACGTTCACCTACGCCGGAGAATACGGAGTAACCGCCGTGCTCTGTAGCAACATTGTGAATCAATTCCATAATCAATACGGTTTTACCTACACCGGCACCACCGAAGAGACCAATTTTACCACCTTTTACGTATGGAGCGATAAGGTCAACGACCTTAATACCTGTTTCCAAGATTTGTGTATCCGGAGAAAGGTCATCAAATTTAGGTGCTGGACGATGAATAGGCCACTTTTCATCAGCCACAACTGGAGCTGGATCATGGTCTACCGTTTCACCAAGTACGTTAAAGATACGACCTAATACGCCTTCCCCTACAGGGATGGAGATTGGAGCGCCAGTATCTTCCGCTTCCATATTACGTGTCATACCGTCAGTAGAACTCATGGCAACGCAACGAACTGTATCGTCGCCTAAGTGTTGCATAACCTCTACTACGATTTTTTGTCTATCGTGTGCCTTGTGGTCATGGTAGATGTGGATGGCGTTGTAGATAGCTGGTAAATGACCAGCATCAAAGCGCACGTCTACAACTGGGCCGATGACCTGCACAACTTTACCAATATTATTACTCATCGACAGATGTCTCCTTATCTATTGCAAGGCATTAGCGCCACCAACGATTTCAGAAATTTCGTTTGTAATACTAGATTGACGCAACTTGTTGTATTCAAGGCCTAAGGACTCAATGAGTTCCCCTGCATTATCTGTAGCAGATGTCATGGCCGTCATACGAGCGCCCAATTCACTAGCTGCAGATTGCAACAATCCATTATAAACTGTAATTTCTAAGTATTTTGGCAACAACGCCTCCAAGACGGATACAGCAGATGGCATGAAATCATACTCTTCTCCTTTTACCTCATCTTGTGGTTGCTCTATTGGCAACAAGCGCTCAGCCTGTGCAATTTGCGTCATAGAATTTACAAAACGTGTATAGATCATGATGACTTCGTCAACTTCATGACGTTCGTATAGTGAAAGTGCTTCATGCATAATGGTACGCGCATGTTCATAGGATGGTTTATCAGAAAAGCCCGCATAGGACTTATCGATATGAATACCTCTAGATTTCATGCTATCTCTAGGCTTTCTGCCTGCCGTGATAACACGGTACGTGTCAGAAGATTTACCATGTAATTGTTCCATGGCAAATTTCAACACATTAGACGAAAATGCCCCTGCCAGACCTTTATCTGCACCTACTACAATATAGCAAGTACGCTCTACAGGTCGCACATCTAAGAGAGGACTTTCAAAGCCTTCTAAATCACTATTAGACATATGACGCAAGATTTGCCCTATCTTCTCTGCGTAAGGACGAGTAGCTTCCGCTTTTGTTTGTGCCCTACGAAGACGAGCAGAAGCTACCATCTTCATCGCTTTTGTAATTTGTTGCGTATTGGTAACACTTTTTATGCGTTTTCGCAAATCTTGTGCACTAGCCATACATTACGCCTCCTTACGAGACACTAATGTATGTGTAGAGCCAAATGCTTCAACACATTCTGAGATTGCTTGCTTCAATAGATTTTCAGTTTCTTCGTCAATTTTCTTAGACGTTTCAATGTTAGTGATGATTTCAGGGTAATTTGCTTTTACATAGCGTAAAAGTTCAGCTTCAAAGGACAATACATCTGCCACTTGAATATCTGCTAAGTACCCTTTTGTACCAGCGTAAAGGTTAATAACCATTTCCGCTACGCTCATAGGCTCATATTGACCTTGTTTTAACATTTCAGTTAAGCGTTCACCACGATCAAGTTGAGCGCGTGTAGCCGCATCAAGGTCGGAACCAAACTGAGCGAAAGCAGCCAACTCACGATATTGAGCAAGGTCCAAACGTAATTGACCCGCTACTTGTTTCATCGCTTTAGTTTGAGCACTACCACCTACACGAGATACAGATAAACCTACGTCAACAGCTGGACGAATACCAGAGTAGAACATATCTGTACCCAAGAAAATTTGACCATCGGTGATGGAAATTACGTTTGTTGGGATGTATGCAGATACGTCACCTGCTTGTGTTTCAATGATTGGCAACGCTGTAATGGAACCTCCACCAAGTTCAGGTGAAAGTTTCGCAGCCCGCTCTAATAGACGGCTGTGTAAGTAGAATACGTCGCCTGGATATGCCTCACGCCCTGGTGGACGGCGCAATAATAGGGACATAGCACGGTATGCAGCCGCTTGTTTTGTTAAGTCATCATATACGCATAATACGTGTTTACCTTGGTACATAAAGTATTCACCCATGGCAACACCAGCGTATGGGGCAATGTATTGAAGAGGTGCACCAGTGGAAGCACTCGCAGAAACTACGATTGTATATTCCATAGCCCCTGCTTCTTCAAGTTTTTGTACTACACGAGCAACCGTAGATTCTTTTTGACCAATAGCTACATAAATACAAATAACATCTTTGCCTTTTTGGTTCAAAATAGTATCTAAGGCAATCGCAGTTTTACCTGTACCACGGTCACCGATGATAAGCTCACGTTGACCACGGCCGATTGGTACCATCGCATCAATCGCTTTAAGACCTGTTTGCAATGGTTCGTTTACGGATTGTCGATCCGCAATACCAGGTGCTGGATGTTCAATAGGACGACGTTCTGTAGCTTGGATAGCACCCTTGCCATCAAGAGGTTGACCAAGAGGGTTTACTACGCGACCAATCAAGGCATCTCCAGCAGGAACGTCCATAATTTTGCCAGTACGGCGCACTTGGTCTCCTTCTTTAATCAAGAAGTCATCACCTAATAGTACGGCACCAACATTATCTAATTCTAAGTTCAAAACCAAGCCATATACGCCGTGTGGTAATTCTAGCAACTCACCGGCCATGGCTCTTTCAAGACCATAAATATGGGCGATGCCATCCCCTACGTCGAGAACAGTACCCACGTCATCGACATTGAGGTCAACATCATAGTCCTGAATCTGCTGTTTGATTATAGCAGTGATTTCTTCAGGCTTCATTTTCATATATACCCATTCACCCCTATCTAATAGAGTTCGTTCTTAATAAAGATTTTTCTAATTCCTCTAAACGACGAGATACAGAGCCATCAATGCGTTTATCCCCTACTTGGATAACGATACCACCCATAATAGATGGATCTTGACGCACAGATAAAATAACATCTTTCCCTGTTACTTCTCGTAATTTAGCTTGTACAGATGCTTCTACATCAGCTGTGATTGGTTCTGCTACAGTTACAGTAGCTTCCAAAATACCACGAGCCTCTCGTGATTTTTGAATAAACGCTGCAATGGCCTGCGCAATATAACGATGGCGACCGCGTTTAATCATCACATAGATAAAATGTAAAGCAACTTTGTCGATACTAGATTCAAAAATAGAACCAACTAACTTAATCTTTGCATCTTCTGTAACGATTGGATTTTCAAGGAATGAACGAAGTTCAGGCTGTTCCGCCATAACGGACGCTACATAACCTAATTGCTCCTCCATGAGTTCCAAATTATTTTGTTCTTGAGCTAATTCAAACATAGCCGAACCGTATTTATCTGCTACAATTTCTATGCTCATCGTATCACAACCCTATCGTTTTACTATCAAGTTGACGAATAGCGTCTTCGATCAATTTTGTATTAGTTTCGCTGTTCATATCTTTAGCAACAACTTTACCAGCCATAGCTACAGACAAAGAAACAACTTCATTGCGTAAACTATTCATAGCACGATCACGTTCGATTGCAATATCTTGGCGAGCACGATTTTTTTCTTGTTCAATTTGTTCGCGTGCTGTCACTAATTGTTCGCGTGTTGTATTTTCTGCTTCTTGAACTGCTTTTTCAACAATTTGTTGTGCTTCTTGACGTGCTTTAGCAATTTGAGCAGCATAATCAGCTTTAAAGCCCTCTGCCTCTACACGAGCTTTTTCTGCAGCTTCTAAGTCTTTAGCAATTCGTTCTTTACGTTCTGTCATCATAGCCAATAATGGTTTATATGCAAAACGCGCCAATAGCCAAACTAATATAAAAAAGTTCAACATTTGAGCAAGAATCGTTCCAAGGCTTAAGTCAACCAAGGTTATTCCTCCTCGTTATTATCTGAATAACAAAATAAATGCTACTACTACACCGATGATAGGCATCGCTTCGATCAAACCAATCGCTACGAACATAGTAGACATCAATTGACCACGCAATTCAGGTTGACGCGTAATGCCTTCAATTACTTTGCTAGATACAAGACCGTCACCGATACCTGCACCAATGGCACCACAACCTACTGCGATTGCTGCTGCTAATGCGAATAAACCTTGAGCTTCCATAATATATCCTCCGTAAAAAATTAATGTTCCTCACTAAGAGCCATCCCCAAGTAGGAGGCAGTAAGAACGGTAAAAATAAAGGCTTGAATAATACCAATAAATAAACTAAAAGCAATCCATACCCATGGTGCCGGTACAAACCAAGGCAAATTGTACAATACTTCTAACAGAATTTCACCAGCTACGATATTACCAAATAGACGGAAGGCAAGTGTAACAGGTCTAGCAATCTCTTCAAAAATATTCAGTATTAGCAAAGCCTTATAAGGTCGTACGAAATGCTTGAAATAGGATAAGCCTTTAACTTTAATCCCCATAACCCATACTACTAATGTGCTACATAGAGCTAATGCAACAGTAGTATTAATATCGGATGTTGGTGATGTTAACGCCTTAAACGTAGGCATTAAACCTAATTCGTTTCCTACAAAAATAAATAAGAAAAACGTAAATAACAAGGAACTCACCATCGGCCAATGACGACCTAAGTTCGGAGCTAATTGCCCCTCTAAGCCTTCCAATATAGATTCAACTATATTTTGCAAGCCTACAGGCACCAATTTTCGTCCCCGGGTGGCTAGTACTGTTATCAGTATTACAATAGCCATAGTAACCCATGTAGCAATTAGAGTATCCAAATTAAATGTCAACCCTAACCACTGCACGACTTCATGGTGTCCCGCATGTAATTCCACGTTCTCAACCCCTTCCATAGACATAATAAAAAACTAATATATTTACAATAAATATAAATATAATATATATGTATCATCATACATCGTTATAGATATATAATCAACACTTGAAGGGTAAACAATTCTAATTACTCATGAATGTATTGTGTATAATGCATTATTGGAATATATCTATAATTTAACACATCATAAGATTAGAAATGTCGACTAAGCCACCAGTAAACAACATATAATGCAGGCTGAATAAGTGCCACACCAACAAACACGCTAATAGCCTCTATGCCGGGAATCTTTAATCCTAAGACTACTAATGAACCTACTAACATAAGACGCCATATCATCTGTCTACGAGCTTTACGAACGGCTTTGTAAGGATCCCCTGATACAATGGATTGACCATGCAAAGCTAAACTTAACAAGTAGAGCACCATTATAAAAATGCCCCACAACCAGCCCCATACATATTGTTGCAATCCGCATGCAATCTGTATTATTACTCCAAAAAAGGCAATAAAAAAACAAGTCAGTAACACGCACACTATGAATTTTATATATTGATTCATACATACCTCACTACTTAACTTGTTTATATAACATATAAAACCCTGTTATAGCGCCTATTAGGCCAAATATGACCATACAGAGTGGTTCCGTTTGAAGCCAAGTATCCAATTTATAACCTAGCCAAATAAAACCTCCAATACAGGAGACCAGTGTGACCCCCGCTGATGTTGCCATGGCGAGGGCTTTCACAAGATCCTTATCCATATTATTTACCAAAACGTTCAGGACGACGCGCATCACCTAAGAATTCATGTCGCAATGCTTGGATAATACGTTCAGATGCTTTCCCATCACCATAAGGATTGACGGAGTTAGACATCAATTTATAAGCCTCTGCGTTGCTCAACAATTCATGAGCCGCTGCGTGTACTGCATCTTTATCAGTACCTACTAGACGAACTGTACCAGCTTCAACAGCTTCAGGGCGTTCCGTTGTATCGCGCAATACAAGAACTGGTTTACCAAGAGCTGGGGCTTCCTCTTGAATTCCACCTGAATCAGTCAAAATCAAATAAGATTTAGCCATTAAATTAGCAAATGGTTCATAATCAAGAGGGTCAATTAATGTAATACGTTCTACAGAACCAATTTCTTCTTGTACAACTTGGCGAACTTTAGGATTCTTATGTACAGGGAAAACAACTTGAATATCTTCAAATTCATTAATTAAATCTCGAATAGCTTGATATACATGACGCATAGGTTCGCCTAAGTTTTCTCGACGATGTGTGGTAACAAGGACCGTGCGTTTTTCAGAATCAAGAGCATTAATAGCTGCATCATCGAATACATAGTTGTCTTGCACCGTCGTATCAAGAGCATCAATAACAGTATTACCCGTTACATAAAGATGTTCTGTATTAATATTTTCTTTTTTTAAATTGCTTTCAGAACTAGAAGTAGGCGCAAAGTGATACGTCGCAATAGAGCCCGTCAATTTGCGATTCATCTCTTCAGGGAACGGAGAGTAAATATCACCTGTCCGTAATCCTGCTTCCACGTGACCTACAGGAATTTCTTGGTAGAAAGAAGCCAAGGCCCCAGCAAAGGTAGTTGTAGTATCACCATGAACGAGTACCACATCAGGTTTTGCTTCTTCTAATACATCTTTAAGGCCCATCAAAGCACGATTAGTTACATCATATAGTGTTTGACCTTGACTCATAATATTTAAATCATAGTCTGGGGTAATATTAAACAAGTTTAGTACTTGATCGAGCATATCTCGATGCTGTGCCGTAACGGTTACGATAGGTTCCATATCTGGTGCTGCTTGTAACGCTTTTACAAGAGGAGCCATCTTGATAGCCTCAGGTCTTGTACCAAAGATTGTCATAACTTTTAACATAGTTGCCTCCAACGTAGTAGGATAGAAAAAATGGGGCGCCAAGCACCCCACAGATGGTTATTCCTTATGAGAATCATCAGTATTCTCCAAAGCTTTAGCCAATTCATCGCGATCAAAGGATATGGTATCATCCGAGTCGCTGCGTTCAATTGTAGGACGTGGTAACGGATGCCCTGCCGCATCACTATGCATGATAACACCAAGGCGTCGTGCAATATAGATACTACACAAGAAAATTACTAATACTAAGGTCGCACCGACCCAAGCATTAACCTCTGCAACGATAACAGATACACCACCGAAAAGAGCTGTTACTGCATACATCAACAATACAGCTTGCTTTTGTGTTAATCCTTGTGCCAATAAGCGATGGTGAACATGACCTTTATCGGGTTTAAAGATGGGACGCCCACTGATTTTACGGCGCACAATGGCAAATAAGGTATCCAAAATCGGCAAACCTAATACGATAGCTGGTACTACTAATGCAATGGTAGCAGCCGTTTTAACGGCGCCCATAACAGAAATAGCAGCCAATGTATAACCGAGAAGCATAGAGCCCGTATCACCCATAAAGATCTTTGCAGGGTTAAAGTTATACCGTAAGAAGCCTACCGTTGCACCTGCCAAGGCAAGAGAAATACAAGCGAGGTCGGTTTGACCAAGTTGCAATGTCATTGCACAAACAGCGATACATGCGATAAAGGAAATACCTGCAGCCAAGCCATCAAGACCATCGATGAGGTTTACAATATTTGTAAAACCAACTATCCAGAAAATAGTCAATGGAATAGCCCAATACTTGAGATATACTACACCACCCCAAGGAAGGTTAATGAAGTCTACTCGAATATCATAAGCCACCAGAATAGCAGCTGCTATAATTTGTCCCATTAACTTAGTTTTTGGCTCAATTTGTTTAATGTCGTCCCAAATACCAACTAGCACCAAAATGACCGTACCAAGGACAAACCCAAACAATTTATGATCATGCGGGATGGAATTGTTAAAAAGAACCGATCCCACATAACCGAGAAAGATTGCTAATCCACCAAGTCGTGGAATCGCACCATGATGCACCTTTCGAGCATCAGGCTTATCTATTGCCCCAACAGCAACGGCAAAGCGTTTTACCAATGGGGTAAGTGCAAAGGTTATGATGAGCGCTAGTGCAAAGGCCCACACATAATCGAGCACATATTCACTCATAAGACACCTCCAACAAGTAGGTTGTAAAAACGGATTAATTCGTTAAGCTACGAATAGGAGCAGGAATTCTTCCACCACGGGCAATGAACTCGGCTGCACTATATGGACTCACTTCAATAATAGGAGCATAGCCTAATAATCCACCAAACTCAACAACCTCTCCAACAGTCTTACCAGGTACAGGAATTACACGAACCGCAGTTGTCTTATTATTAATCATACCAATTGCTGATTCATCTGCAATGATAGCAGAAATGGTATCAGCAGTAGTGTCTCCAGGAATAGCAATCATATCAAGACCTACAGAACATACACATGTCATGGCCTCTAATTTATCAAGCGTCAAACTGCCACAGGATACAGCATCAATCATGCCTGCATCTTCTGAGACAGGAATGAATGCACCACTAAGCCCACCTACGTGAGAGGAAGCCATAAGACCACCTTTTTTCACCGCATCATTAAGTAATGCTAGTGCTGCTGTAGTGCCATGACACCCACAAGAGGACAAGCCCATTTCTTCAAGAACATGAGCTACAGAGTCACCTACAGCTGGCGTTGGCGCCAAAGATAAATCGATAATACCAAATGGTTTACCAAGACGACGAGATGCCTCTTGCGCTACCAATTGACCTACGCGCGTGATTTTGAAAGCAGTACGTTTAATCGTTTCTGCTACAACGTCAAAGGATTGTCCTCGAACGGATTCAAGCGCATGTTTTACAACACCCGGGCCAGATACACCCACAGAAATAGCACTATCCCCTTCTGTTACCCCGAAGAAAGCACCCGCCATAAACGGATTATCCTCTACAGGATTACAGAAAATAACGAGTTTAGCACAACCAAGAGCATCATTATTCTTTGTAAGTTCTGCGGTTCTCTTAACGATGATACCCATATCGCGCACTGCGTCCATGTTGATACCAGTTTTAGTTGAACCCACCGCAACAGAGCTACAAACAATATCCGTAGTTGCCATCGCTTCAGGAATAGAGTCAATCAAAATACGATCAGCTCGTGTAGCGCCCTTTGTTACAAGCGCAGAAAAGCCGCCGATAAAATTAACACCTACAGTTTTTGCAGCACGATCCATAGCTTCCGCCACAGGAACATAGGATGTTAAATCACTACCACCTGCTACAAGAGAAATGGGTGTTACAGAAATACGCTTGTTGATAATAGGAATACCGAACTCGCGTTCAATATCTTCACCCGTAGATACAAGGTGTTCTGCCTCTTTTGTAATACGGTCATAAATACGGTCACACAACTCTTTACCAGAACTAGATGCGCATTCGAGCAAGCTGATCCCCATCGTAATAGTACGCACATCAAGCTTGTTATCATGAATCATCTGATTCGTTTCTAAAATATTGTCGATAGATAACATAAGTGCCTCCTATCCTACACGGTGCATGCTCAAGAAAATATCAGCATGTTGTGCACGGATTTCAACACCTAGTTCTTTACCTTGAGTCGTTAAAGCCGCTTGGATAGCTGTAAGATTTTTCATATCTTCAGACTTGGTTTCACACATCATAATCATATTGAAAACGCCATCAAGGATGGTCTGATTAATGGACATAATATTTACACCGTAGTTAGCGAGTACGGTACTAACCCCAGCAATGATACCAACGCGGTCTACGCCGACAACGGTAACAACTAATTTCATAACATCACCTTCTCTAAGCACTACAAACTATATAGCCAGTATAGGGCATTCATATAAGGCATTCAATAAACTATATTAATATATTATAACACATTTATTATTTTTCATGAGTGAAATCTTTATGAGTTTTCTAGTGAAAACAACATGTTACACTTCGTCAGACAAAGCACTTGTTACAATCTCTTCACCAGCAGTTAACAATGCGATAAGACCTTTGTCCCCTTTATAGCTTTCACCATAAATTTTATATAAATCTTCAGTACCAGATGGACGTGCTACAAACCAGCCTGTTTCTGTTTCTACACGAACACCATCGATAGGCATATCCTTGTACAAGGATGTCGTGCGTACATTCGTAATAGCATCACCATCGACCTCTGTAGCTGTAATAGAGCTAGCATTTAACTGTTTCAACTTAGCCTTGGCCTCCTTTGTACAAGCCGCATCAATACGACCAAATCGAGGATCTCCACAGCCTTCCACAATATTGTTATACAGTCTCTCAACAGTGGCGCCCATTACAGCGTACATCTCCATCGCTAAGAGAGCCATTACCATGCCGTCTTTATCTGTGGTCCATACTGTACCATCTTTTTTGAGGAAGGATGCCCCAGCAGATTCTTCGCCTCCAATGCCAATTTCCCCATCGAATAATAGAGAGCTAAAGTATTTAAAGCCTACTGGAACTTCATACACGGGAATTTCTTTAACGGATGCCCACTTATCAATCATGGTTGTACAAACAACCGTTTTACCTACCCCTTTATCCTTCCAACCACGAGTTGTGAATAGATAATCAGCAGCGGCTACGAGGAATGCATTTGGTGAAGCAAGCCCTTCTGCACTAACAATACCATAACGATCGTAATCGGGATCGTTACCAACAGCCAAATCGTAATTACCTATTTGCTTAATAACATCGGCCATAGCGTATTCTGAGGAACAATCCATGCGGACCTTACCATCATGGTCATACGTCATAAAGCTAAAGGTAGGATCATATTCATCATTGATAATATCCATATTGAGATTATAGCGCTCTTTAATAGCTTGCCAATAACCTAGTCCACTACCACCAAGGGCATTAACGAGAACCTTAGGTTTTGCACTTTGTATTGCCTCCATATTAATGATAGAAGACAGTTCTTCAACATACAGGCCTTTATAGTCATACGGAACTTGTTGATCAGGTTCAATATTGTCGATGCTAATACGTTTAAACCCTTCTAGTTCACAATATGCACGAACATATTCATTAGCTCGAGTTTCAATCCATTTTGTAACAAGAGTATCCGCCGGACCACCATTAGTAGCGTTATACTTGATACCACCATTATCTGGAGGATTATGAGATGGCGTAATCACGATACCATCCGCTTTGTCATCGTGGCTTTCATTATAACGAATAATGGCACGAGATATAGATGGTGTCGGCACGAAATCCATATCGGAATCAACCATTGCCGTTACGCCATTGCCAGCAAGAACCTCTAGAACTGTTACAAGGGCTGGCTGAGATAAAGCATGTGTATCTTGACCGACAAAAATCGGACCTGTAGCGCCGAATTGGCCACGGCCATCACAAATAGCCTGTGTAATAGCGGCCACATGTAAATCTGTAAAAGTACCATTTAAAGAAGTACCGCGATGGCCAGATGTACCAAAGGATACGAGTTGTGTCGGATCTGTAATATCCGGAGCATTATCAAAATAGGCATCCACAAGGGTTTGCACATCGATAATATCTTGTTCTTGTACAGGCGTACCTGCTAATTTGTGAGTCATAGAAACCTCTAATCTTATCTTGAGGGCAAGCCCTCTCATTTTACAACCTTGATATTCGATCAATTACATTAAATTACTTTCAAAATGTATGTATCATTCATAAAATATTATATTTACACATAATTAATATAAGATGACAACAGCCAGAGATTTTATCATAATTCTTTATTTTTATCTGTTACAACTATTTTCATCTATTACAACATTATTGTTCGCTTCGGTAGTTATATCTTGTGATTTTAGCTGATTAGATATTTCCGCAGGAACAATAGGTTGAGTAAAACCTTGACCGATAACCTCTTGAGCATCAGTAATCAAAATAAACACATTTGGGTCCGCTTCTTGAATAACCTCTTTCAATTTATTTACCTGCAGCAAGTTAACTGCAACCATCACAATCTGCTTAGGCGTCCGTGTATAGGCACCAATACCATTAATAATGGTAGCACCACGACCGACTTTATTGATGATACATTCACATACTTCATCAGTCCGATAGGTAATAATAAAAGCAACTTTACGTTGATTAAAACCAATTACCACCTTATTTGTAATAATAGTATATACATACACACTGATAAGAGTTACGGCTACCGCTTCAAGTCCAACAACGCCGACAGCAACTAAGAGGATAGCACAATTGATGGCACTATTAATAGATCCCATTTGAAGACCATAATATTTGCGAACGATAAGTGCAATTGGATCAAGGCCACCTGTATTACCACCTACACGGTAGACGATACCAAGCCCCAGTCCAGTTGTGATACCCGCCATCATAGAACTGAGTAGTGGATCCTTAATAATCATGTTATATTGTAAGAAACTAAACAGATCAATCATCCACGATAGCATGAGCGTGCCATACAAGGTATTAAGTACAACACGTTTGCCAAGCCACTTCCAAGCAGCCCAAAAGATAGGGACGTTCAAAATAACGTTCCAAGAACCAACGGATAATCCCGTTAGATAATACAGAATCAATCCTACCCCACTAATACCAGTACTAACCAGTTTATGAGGTAGTACAAAGGCGTCTAGACCAGCACCAAAAATTGCACAACCAATAGCAACTATGACACATTGATAGACAACATCTTTATACTTGGCGAACATAGCTCCCTCCAAATTGCCATTTCACTATAAATATTCTATAATGAACTAATTAAAACATACGCTGTTTACAATGCTTTTAATAATCAAACAACAGGTATATACAAAATCATCATAAACCACTTAATGGTTATTTTCAATCACTTTATAACAGTATAAAATAAACATATTAACTGCATATAATTTGTACATTACAAACGAGGCTATTATGAGTAAAAGTTTTGAGCAACTCGGTTGCAGCAAAATTAATATTGGGCTTGCTATTACAGGTAAGCGTGACGATGGATACCACAACATCGATTCCATATTTCAATCGATTCGCCTTAGTGATTCTATTTATTTCGCTAAGCATCATTCCGTAGTATTTTCTGGTGGCGCTCCCGAATTGCCCGATTACATGCAAAAGCTCGTAAGCTATGGAGAAGATAATCTCGCACTCAAAGCTTTACGCGCCATACAGGCCTATACGGGTTGTAAAGCCGGTGCTGCCATCCACCTCCTAAAACGAGTTCCCGTTCAAGCCGGTCTTGGTGGCGGTAGTGCAGACGCAGCTGCCATGTTATTAGGCCTCAACCGCTTCTGGGACTTACGTCTTACGCAAGAGGAACTTTTAAACATCGGTACCTCACTCGGATCTGATGTACCGTTCCTACTACAAGGTGGTACAGCTCGCGGAACAGGTCGTGGTGAAGTGTTAACCTATAGTCAATCGCCAGAAGCACATTGGCTATTATTAGTAAAGCCAAAGGTATCTATTTCTACAGCGGTTGCTTATGGTCGTTTCAGCGGTAAATCTAAAGCCACCACAAAAACAATCGATACCGTTCTGAATCATCTTAAGAATAATGATTTACAATCTGCTTTCACCAGTAGTGCTAATACATTCGAGGAATTATTATTCCCAGATCACGAGGAACTAATAGTATGTAAGGAGTTCTTCACTAGTCGTGGTTACCCAACCATCATGACAGGCAGTGGTCCTACAATGGTGGTATTACTCAACAAACCAATGGAAGCCTTGCAGTTGCAAGAAGAAATCAAAGCAGCTGATCACGATTGGCTATCACTCATTACTAAAACATGTACACAGGAGGACTTAGTATGACAAAACGGTTACAACCTATACGACTCGATGCGTATAAACCACTAAGAGAAGTTGTAAGTGAAACATTGCGCCAAGCCATCCAAGATGGAGTGTTAAAACCCGGGGAACGTCTTATGGAAATCCCTCTCGCCGAAGAGTTGGGCGTAAGTCGTACCCCAATTCGTGAAGCCATACGCAAACTGGAACTAGAAGGCTTTGTCGTTATGGTTCCCCGTCGCGGTACCTACGTTGCCAATATTTCTTTAAAGGATATTACGCAAGTATTTGAAATCCGCTCTGCCCTTGAAGAACTTGCAGCAGGCCTTGCGGCAGAACGCATTACGGAAGAGGAAATCGAAACCTTAGAGAGAATGCTCGTAGAAATCGGCGATCATATGGAAAACAAAAATATGGAATCCGTCGTCGCTGCGGATGTAGAGTTCCACGAAGTCCTCTACCGCGCTTCTCGTAACGAAAGATTAGCAGATATCGTTCACAACTTGCGAGAGCAAACCTACCGCTTCCGCAGTTTTTCTATGAACCAACCAGGTCGACTTAGAAAAACTTGGGAGGAGCATCGCCAATTAGTAGAAGCCATTGCCTCTCACAATGCAGCGCAAGCTCGAAAACTAGCTCGAATTCACATGGAACATTCCGAACAAACCTTGTTGCAAGGAATGGAAGAATCGCAAGAATTTACTAAAGCATAAAAAACATCCTACAAAAATATTATATAAAGTAAAAATCCTTCCTATTTGTGAAGGATTTTTGTTTTACATAGTCTATAGAAATTGATACAATATCATTGATTATTATATGAATTTTTTATAGGAAAGGGAGTTTTTATGGAAGCAATGCTCAATGATGCTATATCTACCATAAACAATTATTTATGGAGTTATTTCATCATTTTTATTCTCATCGGTGCAGGTCTCTTCTTTACCATGACAACGAATTTTGTACAAATTCGCATGATTAAAGAAATGATTCGCCTCGTGATTAACGGCGCAGGTAGTTCTACAGAAAAAAACCATGTATCTTCATTTCAAGCGTTCTGTGTTAGTACCGCATCTCGTGTAGGTGTTGGTAACATCGCAGGTATAGCGATTGCCGTTGTACTTGGTGGTCCTGGTGCTATTTTCTGGATGTGGGTTATCGCACTCATAGGTGCTGCCACTGGCTTCATCGAATCTACATTGGCACAAATCTACAAAGAGCCTGTCTCTAAAGGCGGTTTCTACGGTGGACCAGCTTACTACATTCGCTATGGTCTAAACAATAAAGCATTATCTGTTCTATTCGCTATCTTAATCAGTATTACCTATGGCTGGATTTACAATTCTGTACAAGCCAATACATTGGCTGCATCTCTCCAGGTTTTTAACCTTGATGTATCCTATACAGGTGCCGTAGTGGCAGTCCTTCTTGGCATTATCATTTTCGGTGGTATCAACCGCGTTGCAAAAGCATCTGAAATCATCGTTCCTATCATGGCGATTCTATACATTGCTACTGCATTATTCGTGGTAATTATGAATATCACCCAATTCCCACATGTAATCTATACTATTTTCTCCTCCGCATTCGAGCCTGTTGCAGCAGGTGGTGGCTTATTAGGCGCTACTGTCATGAATGGTATCAAACGGGGGCTCTTCTCTAACGAGGCCGGTGAGGGTTCTGTTCCAAACGCGGCCGCTACTGCAGCTGTTAACCACCCTGTGGAACAAGGGCTTGTACAAGCATTCGGCGTATTTCTTGATACTTTCATCATTTGTACAGCTTCTGCTTTCATCGTACTCATCGTGGGTGATTACAGCACTACAGGTCTAACAGGTATTGCTCTTGTACAACATAACCTAGCTCAACAGCTTGGTTCTTGGGCTCCTACAGCCGTAGCCATTTTCATTGTTATGTTCTCCTTTAGTTCCTTAATTGGTAACTATTACTACGGTGAAATCAATATTAGCCACTTAACAAATAAACGATTCTACCTACATTTGTTCCGTATTGGCGTAATTCTTATGACATTTGTGGGCTCTATTGCCTCTCTAGATCTTGTATGGAATCTAGCCGATTTATTCATGGCTTTCTTAGTATTAACTAACGTAAGTTCCATCGTACGTATGGGGCGCACAGCAGGTCTTGCCCTTGATGACTATATTAAACAACGTAAGTCAGGTATTGAAACGCCAGTATTTAACCGTTCTATTCTAAATCACACGTACGGCATCGTATGGTGGGGTGATGGTCAAACTACGGACTCCTCCGTACCTCCTACTCCGATTGAAGATACTGTGGAAAAATAAAATATATCGATGCATGAGGCTGGTGAAAGTATCTTTCACCAGTCTTTTTTGTATAATCTTTAAAATAGTTTATTAGTACATACATAAAGGTCTATATTTTTCAGAATATAGATCTTTATTTTTTTGTAAAAGTATCCATTTTCATAGATAAAAATATTGTTCACCAGCAGATTGTACTGTGATAAAGATCATAGTAATTATCTATATTCTTACAACTTTCAACGGTCAAAAACTATAGAATATATTTATGAAAATATAAAGGGTATTCTGTTTACAATGTCGAATACTTAAATATGCGATAAAATTAGCACTAATTAAACTATTAATTTACTCTATTATCCAGGAGGTAATTATGAGCGGTTATAACCCATATGAAAACATGTTAAACACGTTAGACGTAGCAGCTGAAAAGCTCGGCTATACTCGTAGTGAATACGAAGTGTTACGTCACCCAGAACGGGAACTAAAAGTAGCAGTTCCTCTTCAGCTCGACAATGGTGAAGTTCGCGTATACGAAGGTTATCGTTGCCAACATTGCACATTGCGTGGTAGTGCTAAAGGCGGTCTTCGCTTCCATCCTGATTCTGACGAAAACGAAGTGCGTGCACTTGCGGCTTGGATGACTATTAAAAATGCTATCGCTAACATTCCTTATGGCGGTGGTAAAGGCGGCATCAAAGTCGATCCTAAAACTTTAAACCCTCGTGAATTAGAACGCTTAACTCGTAACTTCGTACGCCGTATTGCACCTATCATCGGTGTTAATACAGACGTTCCTGCACCAGACGTAAATACGAATGCTCAAATCATGAGCTGGATTGCTGACGAATACAGCACATTAAAAGGTGAATGGAGCCCAGGTATCGTTACAGGTAAACCAATCGAAGTAGGCGGTTCCTTAGGCCGTAATGAAGCGACTGGTCGCGGTTGCCTCATCGCATTGCAAAGCTACCTCGCTAAGAAAAACTTGGATATCAAAAACCTTACTGTTGCAGTTCAAGGCTTTGGTAACGTAGGTTCCGTAGGTGCTCGTCTCATTGCACAAGCAGGTGCAAAAGTTGTGGCTATCGGCGACGTAAGCGTTAACATCTACAACCCTAACGGTCTCGATGTTGAAAAAGCATACGAATATGCTAACTCCCATGGTCGTTCCCTCGAAGGTTACAGCGAACCAGGCATGACTACAATTGGACCTCAAGAGTTATTGGCTCAACCAGTTGATGTATTATACATGGCAGCCCTTGAGAACCAATTAAACAAAGACAACATGGAAAATATCCAAGCTAAGATCATCTTGGAAGGCGCTAATGGCCCTACTACTAATGATGCGGATAAATACTTCTATGAAAAAGGCATCGACATCATCCCTGACGTTCTTGCTAACGGTGGCGGCGTAGTTGTATCCTATTATGAATGGGTACAAAATAAAGCAAGCTTCTACTGGACTGAAGAAGAAGTTAATGAAAGATTAACTAAGAATATGCAAAATAGCTTCGAAGCTGTCTGGGAAATGCAACATAAATACAATGTACCTCCTCGTCAAGCAGCGTACATGGTTGCTCTTGAACGCCTCGTAGTCGAAATTAGATGGCGTGGCTATAACTGCTAAACTCCTATACCTCCATACATTTTAGCCATAAAAAAGGCGTAAGCTCAATGTGAGCTTACGCCTTTTTATTTGTATTCGTTAATGCTCCATATGAATGGAAATTAATGCCCTCTCTTTAGTTTTATTTGAAAGCACCTAATAAGGCAGCCATGCTAGGACGACTGATCAAGGCTTTCACCAATACAGAACCAAGAATAGCTGGAATGGTTTGACCAACGATAAGATTCAACACTAATAGCCAGTACGGTAGCCCAAGTAATGGGCTAAGCCACAATGGCACACATAACGCAGGCACAAAAACAATTGGAAGCATTGCCCACCAAGCACTGAAGCCAAGCTTACGCATACCTACAATGATGCCTGTTGTTACTACACCGACACCAAAGCCCCCTATCATATCGAAAATACCAAGACCGCCGAATAGGAAGTTAGAAATGAGGTTACCAATCCCCATGGGAATCACCAAGAACGGAAAGGCATAAGCAAGTGCATATAATGATGTTGCTATACGAATTTGATACGCCCCGAAGGAAACGCTTTGCGTTACATACAATACAACGATGTACAATGCCACAACCATGGCAGAAATAGTCAATTTGCGTGTAGAAATCATAACACTCACCTCCTCAAAATAAAAAAAGCATGGCAAAACTACCATGCTTACAATGCTTATGAATTTCCGTAGTTTTGTTTAGAGACAGGATGGTTTCAAACTGTCTTATTTAGTTGTCGCCTTTAGGCAGTACTAATATATCATATATCTAATATTTTCGCAATTAATTGGGATTAAGGCAGACTTGTAGGATCATCTACGATTAGTATCAAGATTGTAAGGTGGGGGTGGTGGCAGATACCTTTCCTCATCGCTCCACTGGCGAACCGGTCATCGGCCTAGGGCCTTGACCTGCCAAAGTCGCTCTTTGAAAAGGTATCTGCCACCACTTCAAATTTAGCAACTCTACTTATACCCTAATACTAGTGACGTACAAGTCCGCCTTGAATTACATATACATGCTACTCTATTAGAATATATATAAAGTAGCCACCTAAAAGGCGACTGCTTGTCTAAGCCAGTTTATGGGTATTATAGTGCTGGGTCTTCGACTCCGTTTGCGTGGAAGGCTTTAGCTCTGTCGATGCAGGTACCGCAGTGTCCGCATGGTTTGTCTCCGCCTTCGTAGCAAGACCAGGTTAAGTGGTATGGTACGTTGAGGCGTAGGCCTTCTTTTACGATGTCAGCTTTGTTGGAGTTAATAAAAGGTGCTTCTAAGGAGCATTCTTTACCGGATCCTTCAAAGATAGCGTCGCCCATAGATTTGTAGAAGTGTTCTGTACAGTCAGGATAGGCATTACCCGCCGTGTCATCACTGTGAGCACCGTAATAGATATAGCCGCAGTCTAAAGATAGTGCCAAGGATGCTGCCGCAGATAAGAATAGGCCATTTCTAAACGGTACATAAGTGCTTACCGTACCCTTCCCTTCTGCCTCTTGTTGTTCTTTGTAGGAACCTTGCGGAATATCTTCACTAGATTGTACTAATAAGGAGCAGTTACTAAAAGCAAATAGCTTAGCAACGTCCATCGTTTTACCTTCCATGCCGTAGTACTCTAAAATAGCTGTAGCAGCCTCTAATTCCTTACTATGTTTTTGACCATATTGAATCGATAAGGGCACTACATTATCTTTACCAAATCGTTCAATAGCAAGGGCTAAACACGTAGTACTATCTACGCCACCACTAAAAAGAACTACGGCCTTTTGTTTTTGAGCCATATTATCTCCTTATTCTGAATAACAGTTTTCAAAATATCTCAAAAATAAAGAATGCAAACATAGATATATATTTCAATAATATATCTATTTCGATAGTAAAAGTCCTAACGCTATCACAACAGCCTCATCCGTAGATGAGGCTGTGCTTTTACATTCACTGAAATTTTATAAATCAATAACCAATTCTACTGGACAGTGATCGGAGCCAAAGATTTGTTGATGAATCTTCGCTTCTTGAATTTTATCATCAAGGCGTTTGGATGTGATGAAATAGTCAATTCTCCATCCTGTATTCCGTTCACGAGCTTTCCCCATGTAGGACCACCAGCTGTATTGCTCAATAGCATCTGGATAGAGGTGACGGAATGTATCTGTAAAGCCTGCCCCTAAGAGTTCTGTCATCTTTGCACGCTCTTCATCGGAGAAGCCTGCATTTTTACGGTTCGTCTTAGGATTTTTTAGGTCAATTTCTTGGTGTGCTACATTGAGATCACCACATAGAATGACAGGCTTTTTCTTATCTAATTCAAGTAGATAATTGCGGAATGCATCTTCCCAAGTCATACGATAATCAAGGCGAGCTAATTCACGTTGGCTATTCGGTGTATAACAGCATACCAAATAGAAATTATCGTATTCAGCAGTGATAACACGGCCCTCTTGATCGTGTTCTTCAATACCGATGCCATTAGTTACGGACAATGGCTTAATACGCGTGAATACAGCCGTGCCACTATAGCCTTTCTTAACTGCACTATTCCAATATTGCTCATACCCTGGCAACTCCAAAGAAATTTGATCCGGTTGCAATTTTGTTTCTTGCAGGCAGAAAATATCTGCATCTAATTCATTAAAGGATTCCATAAATCCCTTTGTTACAGCGGCGCGGAGGCCGTTTACATTCCAAGAAATTAATTTCAATTCTTACTCCTTTATAATACTTCGCATCAATCTAATACTATTCACCGTATTTAACTTGGTGAAAGTCTCTTTCACATAGAATATACGTCAAGTTTTTGCTTAATGTAAGCTAATCTAAAGATTATATGTTAGCAATACTACTGCTTTTTATGTTTCTTAGCATGTCTTGCTTCTGCACGAGCCTTGCGGGCATTTTCATTTGCTTTAAGATCGCTTTCACGTTTCTCACGAAAATAGTTAGCCACCGCCGACAAGACAAGGATTACTAATACAGTTACATTAAACATACCAGGTCCAAAGGTATAGATATGATAACACAAATAACCAAAGGCAACGACTGTTAATAATTGTTTTAATAGATTCATTCGCCCTCCTAAGTTAGTTTAATGTTTCTACACCTGTACTAAGCGGGAAGCTTTCATACGTTACCCAGTCACTAGAACTACCAACATATAAAGCAGATTCAAGCCCTACTTCACTCATGGTTAACAACGCATTGCAGGCAGTCACACCAGACCCACAGTACGTTACAACTGGCCTATTTTGGTAAATTTCGTTGTAATACTCAGCCTCTAAATCTTTCAAGGATTTAGGACCATCTACGGTATAGCCACTTTCATAAAAGTGATTAACAGCCCCAGGAATATGCCCTGTCATGCCATCCATCGTATCCACTTGAGATCCATCATAACGGAATGGTGCACGAGCATCAATAATAACATGATCTCCGCTTTCACTAGCCTTGAGTACCTCATCACGACTCATAACCATATCCGTTTGCAACTCGTAGTTAAAGATAGATGGTTCAGCAGGTAACGGGGTCGGCTCTTTAGTTAGGAGGTGGCCCTCTCGAACCCAACGTTCAATACCACCAGATAAAACGCGTACATCTGTTAAGCCCATGTAACGTAACGTCCACCAAAGACGACCCGCTAAGAATAGCCACGAATCATATACTACAACCTTTGAGTTACGAGTGATGCCATAAGACTCAAAGGTATGAGCTAACTGTTCCATATCTGGCAATGGATGACGGCCACCATGCTCGCCTAAAGGACCAGTCAAATCCTTGTCTAAATCTACCGCATAAGCCCCCTTAATATGACCTTTTTTATAATCTTGATACCCTCTAGCATCTAAAATGATGACCTCATCGAGACAAGCTAATAATTCTTTAGGAGTGATAAAATTTGACATATTGTACTCCTTTCTTTGATTATATCGAAAAATACAAATCTTTTAATATTATTATATACGACTACAACGGGATATACAATTTATTTTGGTATAGTGAAAGTTATTTATTTGCGTAATATTAAAACTAGATAAACACGAAAAGCCCCTATCTAAGATAGGGACTCATACGTTATTTAATGTTTAACTTACAAGCGTTTGTATATGGCATCTACCGCATCAATATCGGCAGGTAACCAATCCACAGAATATAAACTATCTTTAGATAACCATTTTGCAGCTTCATGTTCTACTAAAGTAATATTAGAATCATTTTCCAACGAACATAAATAACAGTGCATTGTTAAATCAAACTTTTCATAACCTGTATATTCGATCGTAATAATATGCTCTTGAACGTTAATATCCGCTTCTAACTCTTCTTTGATTTCTCTAATAAGAGCTACATCATGGGCTTCACCTAGTTCAATTTTGCCACCCGGGAATTCCCATCCATCCTTAAGATCACCATAGCCTCGTTGAGTTGCTAGTATGGTATTATCCTTTTTTATAATAGCTGCCACCACTTCAATATGTTTTCGTTGTTCACTCATAAATATCCTTATCCATTAACAATATAATCATAAATATCATCCCGTACAGGTACTTCGAGTACATATTCTAATTCTACCGCCGCAGTACCATTAGCCATGGAGATTTCTTTAGCATTTTCCTGACCAGTAGAATGAATCGGTCCCAAATAGTAAAACTCTTTAGACTCTTCATCATCCTTGTTTTTTCTCACAAATAAATACATAGCAACGCCTAGTTCATCAGCATTAAATGCGGTTTGTACATCATCAGAGGTAAAGGATCGTTTGTTTTTAGAAATAGCTTTTAGTAATCCTGGATTTTCAAATTTATCCTCGTATTTAATGGTATCTTGAATATCATCTGCTTTATGATAATTAATAAAAACGGGATATGTCTTAGTTTCCTTATGAAATTTATAGCCCCCAATGTTAAGAGGAACTTCGTTTTGAGGCCACTCCAATAGTTGGCAAACCTGTTCATACGTATATTTTTCATATAATGCAAACGGCGTATTACCATAAATATTGTCTTTATACTTTTCATCGAACTGCTTCAAACCATAATCAACGAGCTCTTGAACTTGTTCTTTAAAATTATTATCCTCTAAGGACTGTTTAAAGAGTTGAGATATACCATAACTACCATTGGAAAATTCAATAAATTCACTATCAGCAAAGGTCTTTTGCGCTACTTGAACACCAAATTGATTTGTCATCATATTAATGAGATTAATACGTCCATATTCAGACAAGTCTACATTGTAACTATCTAGTAACTCTTCAGTTACATAATTAATCACATCATCACGACCATCTAGTAATGCCTGCAATAATAGAAGTTCTCTAACACGCATACCTGTTGTTAATTTCTGAGATATAAAATGCAGCATTCTCTCCTGAACAGGTGTAAAGGATATATCATAGTCCTTATCCTTAATCTTTATCAGGAAATGATGATAGGACTTAAATTTACTAAAAATTCTACTAACATCAATCGAACCATGATCGGCAAAATCAGAAATTTTAGGAATACGACCTAATTTAAAGCGTAAATTGAAATAGGCTTCTTTAATTAATTTCATATCAGAAAATTTTGCCGTATCAATAGATTCATAAATGCGTTGTTTTGCAATTTTATCAAAATGTACAGTTGAGGTACCTGGAATAATACGATTGCCAGCTTGTACATAACGACGCAAAGTATCCTTGTTATAGCTCCTATCACCTGATAAGGCTAATGGAATCATAAAGTTATTAGTATAATTCCCAATAAAATCCAATATAACTACATATTCTTTATCCTCAAATTTACGAAGACCACGCCCGAGTTGTTGAATAAAAATTATCGGACTTTCAGTTTGACGTAGCATAATAACTTGATTAATTTCTGGAATATCAACACCTTCATTAAAGATATCTACGGTAAAGATATAATCCAATTGCAGGTCTGGACGTCCCTGATAATCACCGGTTCCCGTTAATCGAGCAATTGCTATTTCCCTAGTTTCTTGACTATCTTCACCAGTTAAACATACAGTGCGATAAACACCACGCTCGTTAAAAGCATCGGACAACGCTTTGGCCTCAACTCGATTACTACAGAATACTAGGCCCTTTACACGACTACCACTATGTCCAAAATAGCGAATCTTTTCTATAATTTTATCTACCCGCTCTTTTGTAGACAAGTTTGAAAAGGATACCTCCATATCAGAAATATCTTCTTGCGTATCCACCCATAAATCACTAATGCCAAAATAATGAAATGGACATAGTAAATCTTCTTCTAAAGCCTGTTGCAATCGGATTTCGTAAATAATATTATGGTCAAATAATTCATACAAATCATAGCCATCTGTACGTTCCGGACTAGCCGTCATCCCCAATAAAAACTGAGGCTCAAAGTATTCAATAATGCGCTGATAGCTATCTGAACCTGCACGATGTACTTCATCAATAATAATACAGTCAAACTCCTTTGGATCATACTGTTTCATTACATCATTACGACCCATCATTTGCATTGTAGAGAATACATGAGTCGCATTATAGTATTTAGCATTCCCAGAGACCAAACCAAATGTAATAGATGGATCATTATAAATCCGCGCAAAACTAGCGATCGCTTGTTTTGCAATTTGTTCACGATGTACTAAAAATAATATTCTTTTAGGCTGCATTTCTCTCATAGCAAAAGCTGCCGCATAGGTCTTGCCAGTACCCGTAGCAGAGATCAAAAGACCTCTTTTAGCATTATTAGCCCTTAATTCGTTAAAGTTAGCAATAAACTGTTGCTGCATGCTATTAGGCTCTAATTGAACCAAATCTATTTTTCTAAATTGCTCTGCTACAGTCTTTTGTGAAGTGCGCTCTGGGCGTACCCATCTTGGTTTATACCAAGGAATAAAATCTTCATAGGGAATAGAAAATTTTGAATTCCAATATAAGTCAAATTCTTCCATAATTTCTCGAGCATAGGTATCACTGCAATGAGCTTCAGATCGAGTATTCCATTCACGATTTTTCTTTAATGCATTAATAGTTAAATTAGAACTACCAACTATAATCTGATAAGATTCATTTTTTCTAAAAATGTAGCCTTTTGTATGGAATCCATGACCACTACCTTGTGTAGTGCAATACACTTTTAACTCAATATTATTTAAACTCCCTAAATCTTCCAAAACTTGTGGACTATTAAAACCAAGATAATCCGTCGTTAACACACGTCCTCGGACGCCACGTTCTTCTAACTCTTTAAGAATTGGTTTTAATGTTAATAAGCCTTCTGGAGTAATAAATGCTACTGATATTAAAAACTCGTCACAATTGCGTAACCCATCTTCAATGGCAGATAATACATTACGCCCTTCCCCATTAGCAATAAGTTCCGAAGATGTAGCAAAATTGATTAAATGATTCGATTCTGACATAACGAACTCCCCATATAATGAATACTATACTTGCTATTATACCAGCCACAGCTGCAACGTCTAGAGAGTATATAGTTTTACTTTTAAAAGTATATTTTTATAACAGCTTACAGCCTCATTCATCGTTTAATCGTTAATTATAAATATAAATACATGTTCAAATCTAACATTTTCATCTATTCCTTATAATTATCGTATCTATACGTCTTTTTTGCCACGTAAAGTTGTGATATAATGTAAATAATTACTCTTAGGGCATTAGTCTGCCCAAATGGATCCAAAAGAGTTAGTGTGTTTTCAAGGAGCGTGCGCAGTTGAAAAAGGGGTACATCAAGTTAATAGCAGCCATTGTGCTTGGTGCTGCTATTATCGGTGGTGGGATCTATGGGGTGTATACACTCTTATCATCCAATACAACGACAATTTTATATCGATCAACCGTTGACGATAAAATCAACGCCATACGACCTTATATTGTTGCATTAGATGCATATAACTCATACAGTGTAGCCTATGCTAGCCAATTACAGCCAACTCTTGAAGAGTTGCGCAATGGGTCTCATAATACGACGATTACCTTACCTAAATATAAGGAACTTAAAGCTGCATTAGAGGTAGCAAAACAAGATAGTTCTACGCCCTACGAAGATGTAAACCAAGCAACAAATGATGTCCTCGTAGTACTTGATCAAATTATTCCTATTGCTGATCAGTTGCAATCTTACTATGTGGAACGTCGTTATGAAAAGGATAATTATAAAGGTAGCGATGAGCTAGCAGCTCAATATGTACCTTTAGCAGAACAGTTCTACGCTACATACAATGCATTAGACTTAGCTTTAGATAATCGTAATAATGAGCTTTATAACGAACGCATGACTGAGTATCAGGGAGAAAAACGGGAAAATGCGGTTAACTTTATAGAGATAAATCTCATAACAGCACAAACTATTGACCTTATTGATCCAGATGGGAATACAGACACCCAAAAGGTAGAATCAAACTTACAACAAATTACACAACGCCTCAATAAATTACAACCTGGTACTACACCAGAAGTACAAAATGCGGTAAGAGAGTATCAAGACTCAGTAAAAGAATTTGTTGCAGAGGCACGCAACTACATTATTATCAACTCATCTTATGGCGAAGCTTATACGCAATTATTTACCAAGTATAATAAAATGATTGGCAAGGCCAATGCAGTTAACATGGCAGACTTAGATGTAACAGAAAAAAAATAATATTTAGATAACACAAAGGACTAGCCCATGCGAGCTAGTCCTTTTATTTTTATGTAAGCAACAAACTTTATTCCCTTTTCAAGTCTTTCGTAATGATGTAATATTCGCTTGGCGAAATCTTAAGCCCCTTTATATAGCTTTTACAAATCATATTAATTTTTGGATATCCTAAGAATAATGATGCACTATCATCTAACAATATTTCTTGGGCTTTCACAATGGCATTATAACGTTGTGTATCATCTATAGTTGTTTCTGCCAAAGCAAGTAGTTCATCATATTTAGGATTACTAAAACCAGACACATTAGTTGGATTAGAACCATCAATATTTGTACCCCAATATTGTTTTAAGAACCATACAGGACTACCAGTGCTAGCAGTTGACACACTAGTTATTGCCAAGTCATATTCACCAGAACGTGTTACCTTATCAACTACACTAGAATCAACAATCTCTACATTAACATCTATACCAATTTTTTTATAATCAACCTGCAATGCTTCTGCATATAAGATAACCTCAGGTCTAGATGTGTAGGTATAGAAGTTAAGTCGTAATTTCTTACCATCCTTATCTACATAACCATCTCCATCAGTATCTATCCATCCAGACTGTGCCAACAAAGATTTTGCACGTTCTACATTATATGTTTCAGGAATTTTAATGTCATTATATCCATAATTTAAACTTGGTGGCAACGGAGTTCTCCCTGCTACAAAAGTATCTTTAAATAGTTTTTTTGCATAATTCTCACGATCTGCCCCCGCCACTAAAGCACGTCTTACATTAATATCATTCAAGTATCCATTGTGGTTCATACGAACCATAACAACACGCAATGAAGGAGTTTCTTCAATGATATAGTCATTACTATCTTTAAATAATCCATACTCACCGGCAGCAATATTAACGGCCATATCAATATCGCCAGCTTGTAATGCCATGGCACGAGTATTCACATCATTAATAGAGTCCACAACTACATGTTTAAACCCAACATCACCGTCCCAATAATTTTCATTTCTATCTAACTCAATACGATCTTTAGTAAAAGATATAGGCACATATGGACCCGTCGCAATAGGCCCCTCTTTACTAAAATCACGTCCATCACGTTCTGATTGAACGTCTACAATCAAGAATAAAGGATCACCTAATAATCCAGGCAAATTGGGATATACCTTATCAGTACGAATAGTTAAAGTCTGTCCATTTGCTTCCATTAAGTCATAAGAAAAAAAGGATTTTGCACGTTTACTCTTTTGAAATGCACGTTCAAGCGATTCCTTAACAGCTTGTGCCGTAACCTTACGTCCATTAGAAAACTTGACCTTATCATTAATAACAAAAGTCCAAGTCTTATAATCATCTCCTACTGACCAAGAAGAAGCAATCCATGGTTGTGGTTTCATAGAGTCATCAAATCTAACAAGATTCTCCCCTATACCATATCGCACAATTCCCCAACTAAAGTAATTCTCAGTAGGTTCTAAAGTCTCTGCATAAGACATAGCTCCTACTTTTAATGTGTCCTTATTGGTGTCTTTTCCACATCCAGAAAATATTAGAGTACCCGCCAATAGAATACACATCCCCAATAATGAATACTTTTTTAACCTCATGTCAACCTCCAACTATATGTTTAATTTCTCCAAAAAATATTGATATATAAATATATTAATACTAAATACTATAATCTATAGTATTTATCCTTACAAATGAGAACTATTTATAGAATCATAGCCAACTTGAATCGTTAAGTTTTCAAAATACTTATTAAATAAAGTATTAAAGGTACAAAAAGGGCTATTACATAATATATAGCTTTACTGCTTTATGTAATAGCCCCAATAGTAGCATAAGTACTAGTTAATTAGATTCTATTATTTACGTTTCAAATCTTTTGTAATAATGTAATATTCAGACGGTGTTATCTTGATACCATCAATATGTTTATTACCTACAATATTAATTTTAGGATACCCAAGGAATAATGCTACAGCGTTATCTAACATCAGTTGTTGGGCATTGATAACAGCATTACGACGCACCACTGGGTCGCTACTGCTTTCACCAAGAGCCAACAATTCATCGAAACGAGGATTAGAGAAGCCAGAGCCATTAGTTTCAACGCCTGTACCCCAATATTGTTTCAAGAACCATACTGGTTGACCCGTATTAGCGGTTACAACACTGGAGATAATCATATCATAATCACCAGATTGAGATAATGTGTCGATAACCGCATAATCTACGATTTTAATTCGTAAATCTACACCGATTTTTTTGTAGTCCGCTTGCAATGCTTCCGCATATAATGGCAATTCAGGACGAGTTGTATAGGCATAAAAATCAAGTACGAGGTTTTCACCATCTTTATCGACAATGCCATCGCCATTCGTATCTTCATAGCCTTCACGTTTTAATAATTCTTTAGCGCGCTCTACATTATATTTATTAGGATCGCGCAATTGGTTAAAGCCATAATCGATGGATGGTGGCAATGGAGCCTTACCAGCTACGAACGTATCTTTCATGAGATTTTTCGCATAAGACTCGCGGTCTGCCGCTGCAATGAGGGCTGCACGAAGATTTGGATTTCGTAGTTTCCCCTTTTGCCCCATACGAACAAATACGTCACGCAATGAAGACATTTCATAGATTGTGAAGTTCTTATCATTTTGGAAGATACTATATTCACCAGGTCCAATGCTAATAGCCATATCTACATCACCAGATTGTAATGCCATAGCACGCGTATTCGCATCATTAATGGAAGGGATCTCAACCTTGGCAAAGCCTGCTTTACCATCCCAGTAATTATCATTACGTTTTAGTTCAGCACGCTCTTTTGTGAAAGAGGATACTACATATGGACCAGTACCAATAGGACCTTCCTTTGCAATATCACGACCATTCGCCTCTGCTGTCACATCCATAATCAAAAACAATGGATCTCCTAACAAGTTGGGCAAATTATAATATTCCTTGTCAGTCTTGATGGTCAACTCCTGACCGTTAGCAGTAATTTCTGTATAGTTAAAGAACGTTTTTGCTCGTTTACTTTTAGCAAAAGTTCGTTCTAAAGATGCTTTTACCGCCTCAGCTGTCAAACTATTACCATTTGAGAATTTAACTTTATCATTGATGGTGAAAGTCCATGTTAACTTGTCATCACCTTGCTTCCAAGAGGTGGCAAGCCAAGGCGTTGCTTTCATTTGATCATCAAACTTGATAAGCGTTTCACCTATACCAAATCGTACAACGGCCCAACTAAAATAATTTTCCGTTGGTTCTAATGTGCCAGCAAAACTAATAGCCCCTACCTTTAATACATCATTAGATGAAGCAGAATCTTGATTCATACAACCAATAGTCCCGAGCATAGTCACACCAAGGGTCATACCTATTAGTAAAGCCTTGCGTAATCCTTTCATTTATACACCTAACCTTTCTACACACATTAACTATCTATTTATGCTCAGATACTCACTATGTTTTGTATTAACATAATCTAGTAAATATAACCTGCTTTTACAATAGTTAATATAGAGAGAATCTATGTACATCACTTCATATGAGCACATCTTATTATACCCATAGGGGTATATTTCATACAGTCAACTATACTATAGATTAGGTGTTAACACAATGTATAATTTGAGAAACATTTCAATATATCTATTAAAAAATTTCATATCTTAACTATACATAAAAAAATAGCAGTTAGTCTTGAAACTAACTGCTATTTTAAGTTTACCTATCCGCTCTAAGCCTCTACGTTTCAAAGCTATACTTTTAAAAGTTTTAAAACAAGCTCTCTAAGCTTCTAATGCAGCCTCATCCAAGGTAAGTGGCTTATGATCTTGACCAATTTCAAAGATGGAGCTCAATAAAACCTTTGTATATGGATGTTTTGCATCCGCCAAGTGGAAAGCATCTAGTTCTTCA
Source organism: Veillonella sp. AF36-20BH (assembly GCF_003602765.1). Classification (NCBI taxonomy): domain Bacteria; kingdom Bacillati; phylum Bacillota; class Negativicutes; order Veillonellales; family Veillonellaceae; genus Veillonella; species Veillonella sp. AF36-20BH. The sequence goes on along the minus strand of NZ_QTLR01000008.1, from coordinate 25,625 downwards.
ACGATAGCACCTTTGTACATTACGACCACCTTGTGGCACATCGTACGAATAAAGGCAATATCATGAGCAATAAATAGGTATGTTAAATTTTTCTTTTTTTGTAAACGCGCCAAAAGGTACGCAATGGAGTCTTGTACGGATACATCTAGAGCACTAGTAGCCTCGTCTAATACGAGGATTTCGGGCTCTAAAACGATAGCACGAGCAATGGCAACACGTTGGCGTTGACCACCAGACATTTCATGAGGATAGCGATGCATAAACTCGCGAGATAAATCTACCATTTCCAGGTAGTCACCTGCGATTTGCTCTTCTTTTCCCTTTTCAAGAAGACCAAAATTATAAAGTGGCTCAAGAATGATATCTTTAACCTTCATACGTGGGTTAAAAGCTGCAGATGGATCTTGGAATACCATTTGAATCTTTTTACGATATTCTTTCGTTTGTTCAGAATTCATATGTTGAATCTCTACACCATCTACATAAATCTCGCCTTCCGTAATAGGAAGCATTTTCATGATCATACGAACCAATGTTGTTTTCCCAGAGCCAGATTCCCCTACAATCCCAAGGGACTGACCTTTTTCGAGAGTTATATTAATATCCTTACATGCTTCAAGCTCACCACCAGTAGGAAGTGGGAATCGTTTATATACATTCTTAATTTCTACTGCATAATTAGTCAATGTAACGACCTCCTCCCAATGTTGGCACAGCGTCTTTTAATTGTTTTGTATATTCATTAGATGGATTTTCCAAAATATCTTGCGGAGTACCAGCATCTACAACACGGCCCTTTTTCATAACAATGATATAATCGGACATATACGCTGCTACACCAAGGTTATGCGTAACCATTACAATTGCTGAATTATGCTCTTTAGCTAGTTCAAGCATTTGCATAACCACTTGAGATTGTGTTGTTACATCCAGAGCAGATGTAGGTTCATCACCAATGAGTAATGCTGGGTCCAAAGCTAATGCCATGGCAATACCCACACGTTGGCGTTGACCACCAGATAACTCATGAGGATAACGGCGCAAGATATCTGCACAATTAGGTAAGGCTACGGATTCCAATAACTCAATGGCTCGTCGATCACATTCATCATTGGAGATTTCAATATGAGATGTAAACAACTCTCTAAACTGTTTACCAATGCGAACAATAGGATCCAATGCACTACCACTATCTTGGAAAATCATGGCTATGTCTTTGCCACGTATGGATCTCCATTCAGACTTAGATAGGGTACGAAGGTCATGACCATTAAAGAGCATTGTACCCTCTGTTACCTCACCACCTACAGGCAATAAACCCATGAGGGCCCGGATCACGGTAGTTTTACCGGATCCGGACTCACCTACGATGGTTAATACCTTACCGCGTTCCAAGGTAAAGTTCACATCCATAACAGCAGGCACACCTTGGTACGCAATGTTAAGGTTTTCTACAGTTAGTATGTTTTCTGCCATTATAGCTCCTCACTATTTTGTAATTTTGTTAGTAATCCAGTAGTAATCACTTGGGTACATTACAGCACCTTTCAAGTAAGAACCTGTAACGATATTAGTTTTAGGGTAACCTAAGAATAATGCAGCGCCATCATTCATCAACAATTGTTGAATTTGGATTGCATAATCACGACGTTTTGCTGGGTCGAATTCAGTTTCAGCTGCATCTAACAATTGGTCAACTTGTGGATTGGAGTAACCAGAACCATTTTGAGGGTTGGAACCATTGTTATTAGTGTGCCAGTAGTTAGCCAAGAACCAGATTGGATCGCCTGTATTAGCTGTTACGATATTGGAGATAAGCATATCATAGTCGCCTTCTTGACCCATTTTATCGATCAAGTTATAGTCAACTGTTTTGATTTTCATATCGATGCCAACCTTTTTAAGGTCTGCTTGAACAGCCTCTGCATAAAGTGGTAATTCTGCACGAGAGTTATATACTACGAAGTTGAATGTTAATGGTTTGCCATCTTTATCAAGGATGCCATCGCCATCTGTATCTTTCCAGCCATCTTCTGCTAACAATTGTTTAGCGCGTTCAGGATTATATGCATTTGGATCTTTCAAGTCTTTGAAACCATAGTCCATGGATGGTGGAATTGGAGCGGAACCAGGAATGAATGTACCTTTTAACAATACATCAGCATAGTTTTTACGGTCTGTTGCAGAGATAACTGCAGCACGAACTTTGTCATCCCCAAGAATACCTTTTTGATTAATACGGGCCAATACGACACGAAGAGATGCGATTTCATCTACTTTGAATTTATCATTGCCTTGGAATAAACCAATTTCACCAGGACCGATGTTAACAGCCATATCTACGTCGCCAGATTGTAAGCTCAAAGCACGCGTATTAGGGTCATCGATGGAAGGAATTTCTACAGTTTTAAATGGTACTGTACCATCCCAGTAGTTTTCGTTCGCAGCCATTTCAGCACGTTCTTTAGTGAAGGATTTAACTACATATGGGCCTGTACCGATAGGACCTTCCTTCGCAAAGTTACGGCCATCTTTTTCAGCTTGAACGTCAACGATTAGGAACAACGGATCCGCTAAAAGGCCAGGCATATTAGGATATTCTTTTGTTGTATGAATAACTAATTGTTGACCATTAGCTTCCATAGAGTCATATTCGAAGAATGTTTTCGCACGATTAGACTTTGCAAAAGCACGTTCAATAGACGCCTTTACAGCTGCTGCATCAACTTTTTTACCATTGGAGAATTTCACCTTATCATTGATTGTGAAAGTCCACGTTTTATGGTCTGGGGATACTTCCCATTTAGATGCAATCCATGGTTGAGGTTTCATTTGTTCGTCAAACTTAGCCAATGTTTCACCTACACCATAGCGCATTACAACCCATGCGAAGAAGTTTTCTGTAGGTTCTAATGTGGATGCGAAGTTAGTAACGCCTACTTTTAATACATCTTTGTTAGCAGCACCATTATTATCAGACCCACAACCAGCTATGAAGGAACCCATCATTACAATACTAAGACCTGCTAATAGGGCCTTTTTCCAAGATTTTTTCATGTAAAATCTCCTTTTACAACTACATGTAAAACATAAAAACATTTAACATCATCACTATCTAAAATAGTTGTGATGGAAAAACCATAATTTCTTACCAGTCATAATGAAACTTTCACTAGATAAAGATTCAAATTTATGAAGGTAAAAACAATTTTATCCTTGATTTTTTGGATCCACTACATCTCGTAAGGAGTCAGACCAAAGATTAAAAATAGCAACCACGATAAGGATGGACATACCAGGGAATGCCATGAGCCATGGACTCGTTTGCAAGTACTGGCGACCCTCGTTAAGCATAAGACCCCATTCTGGAGTCGGTGGCTGAGCACCAAAGCCAAGGAAGGATAAACCTGCTACCTCAATCATGATAGCCCCGATATCTAATGCACCTGTTGTAATAACGAGAGGCATAATATTAGGAATGATATGACGTCTGATGATGGCCGTCGTAGATGCGCCCATCATAACAGCAGCCGTTACATATTCCTCACCGCGCACCTTGAGCGTCATAGAACGTACAATACGAGCATATTTTGCCCAACCTACAACAGATAAGGCTAAAATCGTATTTACAATGCTACCACCTAGAATACCAGCAATAGCAATAGCCAATACGATACCAGGGAATGATAACATGATGTCTGCTAAACGCATAAGAACCATTTCAACTTTACCGCCAAAATAGCCTGCTATAGCACCGATGATAGTACCAATGCTCACCATGATAACGACGATGGATACGCCCATGAACAAGGATAATTGAGTACCATAAATGATACGAGATAATACATCACGTCCTAATTTATCTGTACCAAACCAATGTTGGCTGCTTGGTGCTTGCAATGCCTGACTTATATTTGAGGTGAAAGCATCACCTGGTGCAAGCCAGGGTGCAAAGATAGCGATGAGGACAATGATAATCATCAACCCACTATAGAAAGAGAACAATTTATGTTTTTGAATAAATTCTGCCATTATGCTCTCTCCCTTTTCAATCTAGGGTCTAATAAGATATATGATGCATCAACCAATGCATTAATACACATATATGCTAAAGCAACCCACAACACAAAACCTTCAATCAATGGATAATCGCGCATGGTAATGGCATAAATTGCCATATTCCCAAGTCCCGGCCAAGAGAATACCATTTCTACGACTGCCACACCACCTAGTAACCAACCAATAAGAACACCAAGAATAGTGATGAGTGGTAACACAGCATTAGGTAAAATATGACCGAATAAAATTTTCATCTCACTCACACCGCGAGCACGAGCGCCAATAACATAATCCTTTTGCATTTCCTCAAGGATAACGAGCCGTACTTGACGCATGTATTTAGACCCAACAACAACCGCCAAAGTAATGGCTGGCAAAATAACACCAGACGCGGTCACGCGAGAGGATGCAATCGGTACAAGGCCTAATTTAAGACCGAAGATGTAAATCAGTACAAGACCTAACCAGAATGTTGGCATAGATACACCTACAAACGATAATGATCTTAATACATAGTCAACCCACTTATTACGATTTAAGGCACTTATGATCCCTGCCGGCAATGCGTAAAGCAGTGTAAAGACCAAAGCCGTCCCAGCCAACATCAATGTACCAGGTAACGCCTCCAACATACGATCTACTACTGGCTTTTTAGCAGAATAACTCATCCCTAAATCACCTTGTGCCGCATTGACGACCCAGTTTGCATACTGCACTACAAACGGTTTATCTAACCCAAGCTGAGCTCGAGTTTCATCGATAAGTTCCTGAGATACGATAGTATCTGCCGTTTCAAGTAGCATCGTTACCGGGTCACCTGGTGCTAAATAGGTGAGACAAAATGTCAAAAATGTAATGCCAAACAAGGTAACAATAAATTGCCCCAATTGTTTGACAAAGCGTTTGCCCATAGGCGCCTCCTAAACTCTCTAAACACTAACAACAATTCAAATGACAAACTAATGATACTAGCTTTTTTATATAGCGGTGAAGCTTAAAAGCTAGGGAACGAAAAAAGGCTAGTCGCCCGACTAACCTAAATTAAGCACGGTATATGCATACCATGCCTTTAGAGCAGGCTTTCTGACTCTGATTCATTGCAACATTTCGGCCTTCCCAGTTTCCCAGTGACCCTATAATGAAACCTTGCTCCTCATTACAGCTATTTGCATAGTATAGGTTTTTCACCCATTTTCCTCTTTTACGCTCGGTAAACACCGACACTCACTAGTTTATTCACTTTTATCGATTATAAATATACTATATTAATACTTTGTTTACAATACATATACCCCTTACGGGTATATGTGTATCTTATTATTTCAATATTATTTTTATACTAACAAAAACAATTGATTAGTGATTAAATTCACAATACTGTATAAATTTATATAAATTAACTTATATAAATAATTTTTTATTATATTTACTGTATATAACTGTATATATATTAATTTTAATAATAACAAAGTAATGTAAAACTTTATCATAAAATCTTTTTATGCACAGCAAAAATTTGATTAATAATAAAAATGCTCTTTAAGTTTTTTCAAATTAGGCACTTAGGCACTCATGAATTATAAGTCTAATTTATGATTATCATAAAAAAGAGGCTATTACCAAGTAATAGCCTCTATAAGACGAGATGTATTTAGTTAATCAATACTTTGTTGTAAGCGATGCGCTCTGCGTGTATCCCACGCTTTACGCAAAACATAAATCACCAAACCAATGCTTACTGCCACTGCACTACCTACCATAGCATCAAAGCCACATGCGTAGATTGCATATAGACAATAAAGAACGCCTATACCGAACAAGTAATTAGAGCGTTTAATACGACTTTCAGCTACGCCAGCCATACGCATCATTGTAGGTACTGCCAAGATGCACAATACATACGGTACTACGTTAGTTACAACCGCTAAGTTTACTAGGATTTCAAACTGCTCACGCAAGGATTCGCTTGCAGTGAACAATGTAAGTAATGTTTCAACAGCGAGTAAAATCAATACGCCACGAACAGGAGCATCTTTGCTATTTACACGAGCGAATATTTTAGGGAAGTAACCATGTTCCGCTGCACTTTTGAATACGCGGGACAATGTGAATTGCCAGCAAAGTAAAGCGCCAAAGCAAGAAATAACCATAGCAGCCATAACGATGTTCGCAATAGTATCATTGAACATGTATACAAATGTCAAACCGAATGGTGCGTTAGAATTCAATAAGTCAACGTTCGGCACAATACCTGCCATAACGTTTGTGGACAAGATATAAACCACTGCCACTGCTAATGTACCTGCTACTGTAGCGATAGGTACGTTTTTCTTTGGATTCTCAACAGCATCAGCATTAGCCGCTGCGGACTCAAATCCTAGGAAGCCCCATAAAGTTAGGGAAATAGATTGTTTTACCGCATCATAAAGCGGAAGATCATTTGGGTTCCATGCCGCCCAATAGATAGATGGATCAAACCAATACCAGCCGATTGTACCGATTAATAAAACCGGAACAATAGAACCCCAAATAGTCATGTTGCTGAGTCGACCTGTGAAACGATTCCCTCTGAAGTTTAGAATCGCTGCAAACCACAAGAGCACAATTGTTACCTGACTTGTTTGTGTCGCATTGAGGTCAACACCAAAGAAAGCTGCGCCATAACCTACGGCAGATACCGCGATGGCGATATTAGCAATGATGAGAGATATGCTGTAAGCATAGCTCGCCATAAAATGTCCAGTTTTACCGAAGCGATGTTCTGCATAACCGCCCATGCCCCCTTGTTTTTGGGAGAACATACCCGCTTGAGCAAAAATATACGCTAGTAAAAGCGCACCCACAGCTGTCACGAGCCAAGATAAAACTGAAATAGTACCAACTTGAGCCAAATTAGTTGGTAACATAATGATCCCAGCTCCTAGCATATTGGCTGCTACCATTGTGGTTAGCTGGAATACAGACATTTTTTTAGCGGTGGTTTTCATGTATCAATCCCCTTTCACTAAGGTGAATTTTTTCTCGTCCATAATTCACTTAAAATATATATACCGCTAAGTAAATTCAGTTCGTGCTGTGATGGGCTTGAATGTGAATTTACCGTTTTTATTCTTATTACGAGTTAAATAATAACACCTATGAAACCAAAATAAAAGTACTTTATTGGCGGACAAGGCATATTACACGAATTGAATAAATCATAGGTAATTTATCATCAAAATCGAACAGAACTCATTTTAATCGTGGCAAAGTATATTTTTACCCCATTTTATTCTGTATATAGATGTAATTTTTCCTATCTATCACGGTTATAGTGTCCTAGTACAAGACTATTATTCTCTCACAGTCCACTATACATGTACATGTAAATACATCATTTTAATAGTGGATTATCAATTAGAATTTTGGGCTTTATAGGTATCGTCTAGCTTTTAAATAAAAAATCGATATACATATAAGTATAATGGGCAATATTAGACCCTTAATGAAATCCTTATATGTATATCAATCTTATTTTTCCAGATTTTATTGATAACTATTCTTTATTTTTATCTACTGCTTATTCCGCACTAAGCTCTACTCTTGTACAGATTCAACGATTGCTTTCCATTCAGCAATTTGTTTTTCCTCAGCAGCGATAATAATTTTACCATTATTACGTTGTCGTTCCACACATTCTGGAGCCGTACCAGAATAGTTATTACGACCTGCAACGCAAGCTTCGATGGAGATAGCGTCAAGAATATCTGCATCAAAATGGTTGGAAATAGCTTTGAAGTCCTCTACGGATAGATCAAGGAGTACACAGCCTTTTTCGATGCAATGATGCACTGCATTACCTACAATTTCATGAGCTTCACGGAATGGGACACCTTTCTTCGCAAGATAATCTGCCATATCCGTAGCATTAGAGAAGTCGTCATCAAGGACTGCTTTCATATGAGCCCCATTGACCTTCATACCACGAATCATAGCCGCATTAATGGACAATGCGAAGTGTACTGTATCAATAGCATCGAAGATACCTTCTTTATCCTCTTGCATATCCTTGTTGTATGTAAGTGGTAATCCTTTCAACGTTGTTAGAAGGCCTAACAAGTGACCATAGGTACGGCCTGTTTTACCACGAACCAGTTCACAAACGTCAGGATTTTTCTTTTGAGGCATGATACTAGAACCTGTGCAGTGAGCATCATCAAGTTCAATAAAATTAAACTCATTGGTAGACCACAAGATCAATTCTTCGCTAAGGCGACTCAAGTGCATCATCACTAGAGATGCAAAGGACAAGAATTCAACTACGTAGTCACGGTCAGATACGGCATCCATACTATTTTCGTAAATACGGGAGAAACCTAAGAGCTTTTGCGTATACGTTTGATCAATGCCGTATGTAGAACCTGCTAACGCACCTGCACCAAGTGGCATGATGTCCGCATGTTTGAATACCATCAACAAACGATCAAAGTCTCGTTCTAGCATGGAGAAATAGGCCATCATATGATGACCAAACAATACAGGTTGAGCACGTTGTAAATGCGTATAGCCAGGCATGATAACGTCACTATATTTTTCAGCTGTTTCAATGAGAGCTTTCTGCATATCTACAATGAGTTCGCCTATTTCCACAACAGCTTTACGCACATACATATGCAAATCTACTGCACACTGATCATTACGACTGCGGCCGGTATGCAAACGCCCACCTGCTTCACCGATATCATCAGTAAGGCGTTTTTCAATATTCATATGAATATCTTCAAGAGCCACGGAGAACGGGAACTCTCCTTTATCAATCTGATCTTTAATCTTCGTTAAACCTGCTAAAATAGCATCTCGATCTGCGTCGGAGATAATATGTTGTTTTGCCAGCATAGTCGCATGTGCCTTGCTGCCTGCAATATCTTCGGCGTACATCCGCGCATCAAAAGCGATAGAGGATGTAAAATCCTCTACCGCTTTATCAGTGCCTTTTGTGAAACGCCCGCCCCACAATTTAGCCATTATTTACCTGCTTTCTCTTTCATCAATGCATTAATTTTGAGAGGTAAACCGAACAAGTTGATGAAACCTTCTGCATCAGATTGATCGTATACGTCATCTTCTTCGAATGTTACGAAATCTTCGCTGTACAAAGAATATGGAGAAGTACTACCTGCAGAAATGATATTTCCTTTGTACAATTTAAGTTTTACTTCACCTGTTACAGTTTTTTGAGTTTCGTCAACAAACGCTTGTAACGCGTTCATCAATGGTGCAAACCACATGCCATCATATACGAGTTCAGCGTATTTGTTAGCAATGAGTTCTTTGTAGTGGTATGTAGCTCTGTCGAGGCAAAGGTATTCAAGTTCTCTGTGAGCATACATGATGATAGAGCCACCCGGGTTTTCATAAACACCACGGGATTTCATACCTACCAATCTATTTTCGACGATATCTACAACGCCTACACCATAGTGTGCACCGATTTCGTTGAGTTTTTCTAATATTTGTAATGGAGTACCTTCTTGACCATCTACAGCTACAGGTACACCTTCTTTGAAGGATACAGTTACATAACCAGCTTCATCTGGAGCTTGTTCAGGAGTATGTGTTACCAAGTACACATCATCTTTAGGCGCATTTGCTGGATTTTCAAGATCGCCGCCTTCATGGGACAAATGCCATACGTTTTGGTCCATAGAATATGGGTGAGATTTTGTAGCTACAACTGGAATATCGTGTTTAGCAGCATATTCCATGCAATCTGTTCTAGATTTCAAATCCCATTCTCTCCAAGGAGCAATGATTTTCATGTTAGGAGCTAATGCTTTGATAGTCAACTCAAAACGAACTTGGTCATTACCTTTACCAGTCGCACCGTGAGCGATTGCATCAGCGCCTTCTTTTTTTGCAATATCTACAAGGATTTTACCGATTAAAGGTCTCGCGAAGGATGTACCTAATAAATATTTGCCTTCATAAACTGCACCAGCTTTTACTGTTGGCCATACATAATCTTTTACAAACTCTTCCTTAGCGTCAACGATGTACGCTTTAGATGCGCCAGATTTGATTGCTTTTTTCTCAACTGCATCATAATCCTCAGGTTGGCCCAAGTCTACACACACAGCAATAACTTCAGCGCCATAATTTTCTTTTAACCAAGGAATGATAACAGAAGTATCTAAGCCACCAGAATATGCGAGTACTACTTTATTTGCTTTACCCATGATAACACCTCATAAACCACTATCTATTTAAACTCATATAATCAATACAATATCAGATAATTGTGAAAGCACCGTGGTATCTTCTATCACCGACAGGCATTTTCTCCTTCTGACAAAAAATAGTATACACCTGTATAATTATAAATGCAAGCATTATTTTTATTCATTTTAATAATATATTTCGAAACCGAACTAAAAAACATAAAAAGCTATATCGAGTAATCTAAAATCAGATATAGCTTAATTTCTTACTACGAAATAAATACTAACACTATATTAATTTATACGGGTATCCTCATTAGAAATCACATGATATGTTAATTCATTAACTTTACTAAAAGTAAAGTTAACATCTACTTTATTCTTTGGGACGCAATAAAAATAATCTCTAATATTTATTTCTATTATATTTAGATGTATTTTCTGCCGTTTGATATTTAATACATCATTATCAATGTCAATTCTATCAAATTGCTGGATAACTTCATTAAATTCATCAGAATATTCGAAGTCTAACACCTTAATATTCTGAAGAATATTCTCTTTAAGAACAAGAAACACTTCATTAAAGTAATCATCAAGTTCTGCCAAAAACAAAGTATAGCCTAATAAGAAAACAGTATTAACGTACTCAAAACTTAATAAGGAGTCAAAATCAATTGTAAGACTTTCTGCTTCTTTATTCACCACCTCAAATAAATTAAAAGAATCAAAGCAAGCGCGATATACTGGACTGAGCAACAAAGCTTTGCACTCAAAATCTATACTATTTATAGTATCCACTAATAATGTAGTCGGAATTACACCTCCAACCCACGACTCAACATCCTCTAGTGCCATACCTTGAAATGTAATTTCCTTAAGTTCAGATGATAAACTCATTTCATCGATTAGTTCTAACATATCCATCCTATAAAATAAGGACTCTAATATATTTAAGTTAATACAATTATATCTATAGGCTTGAATTGTTCCTAATGCAATCATTAAAAAGTAAAATTCAATATTTCGTTTCCCGTTAATAATTATTTTCATAGTTTTTGATTCCCACGATAGGTTATGTCTGTTCAAACAATATCAATAGGTGAAAACTGGTAATCTAAAGCTACCTTATAATCTGTAGTTGTATTAATTGATGCTTTTAAAGTATTAACTATTAAAGACTGAATTTCACCTATAGCCGAGTAAAGCTCATTTTGAGCTTCATTAATAATCGCTTCAATACGAACATCTAAATCATAAGACCTAGAAATTCTATAATCACCTGTACTGTAGTCTACATTGCTAAATAGCTTTAATATATTCATCTCAGATATCGCTGTATCGAAGGCATTTATAGTATTTAAAATATTATTTTTATCTATTTCATTTACACCTATAACGGTCTCATTTTGAATATGTGGGATTGAATCCACAATGCATTGCTCTCTAACAGCAACTCGCAAAGACTCTTCATTCATTATTTGTTCTCTATCTAACGCTTTGTTCCAAAAGCAATGTCTAATGGCCATACAATTATGTTCATCATCGTAATAAACTATCCAGTTTTCTATTTTATTAGCATCAGCCTGTTCAATATAAAAAATTTCACGAGCATAGGACTCAACATCATGAACCTCAGATTTATAGTCTAATCCTCCGGGTCCCCTCAAATAATAAGATATAAAATTCTCAAGTCTAAGCATGGCAAACTTAATAGTAGGTTTTGCTCCTATATAAATAGAGGAAAAATTACCTTGCTCATACTGTTTTAGTACAACATTATCCAATACACAATCTCCTAACAGTAAAACACTTGTGAAAGTTTATTATTGATATCACTAATGTAACAAAAAAATCCTTGTTAGCCAATTTAATTTAACTAACAAGGATTTGCTTCTTATATATATTTTTTATTCTTCCACAAGCTCTAAGTCCTGTTCATACGCATAGTCTGCTTCTGCTTGTGTAATCATGCCTTGGTCTACCATTTGTTCGAGCACCAGCTTTTGTCGAGCTTTAGCCCCTTCATAGTTCGTATAAGGATCTAAATAGGACGGTGCATTAGGTAATGCTGCGAGCAAAGCGCTTTGCCCCAATGTTAATCGACTGGGACTCGTCCCAAAGTATCCGTGAGCTGCTTCGTAGATACCATAATAATTATGACCATAATATACGGTATTCAAATACATGGTAAGGATTTCTTCCTTAGAGTAATAATGTTCCATTTCACTAGCGAGAATCGCCTCTTCTACCTTACGACTCATGATGCGTTTCGAGGAAAGGAAAAGATTTTTTACGAGTTGTTGTGTAATAGTACTACCGCCTTCCAGCGTTTCACCTGCTATGGTATTTGTGTACAAGGCGCGAATAATACCGAGTACATCAATAGCTCCATGTTTATAATACCGCTTATCCTCAATAGCAATTAATGCATTTTTTGTATACTCAGGAATAACATCCCCTTTCACCCAATGCTCTTTTGAAACACGTTGATTAAGAGCTATCTGTACTTTATCTCTAAATGTAAACAGTCGTATAATTCGATCTGTACGACTGAGCGTGTCTTCACTTTGTTCTATTTGTTTTTCAACAAGTGTATGAGCTTTACTCTCACGATTTGTCCCTTGAAAGCTATGGTATCCGTCATATATAAACATAGCCAAAATCATGACCACCACGAATACAACTAGGTTTCGAAGGTAGCGAAATACTTTCATTTCTTTCACCTATTTCTTAAAGGTCTGTAATATAAACACATGTAAATATAGGTTTATAATCTAGCCATCTATACAATACCTTATATACATATACAAATATAAGGTATATTAAATGTATTGTATCACATCAATCAAGAAGAAGATATGTAAAACACTAGTTTTTACGTCCACTCATAGTACAAATATATTTAATATATCTTAATAACGGCACGATACTATATATCTATAAATACCGATTAATGCATATTAGTTATACTTATTAAGTTGTATTAAAAACTTTAAATAGAGTATAATATATGAGATGATAAAAACATGCCTATGGAGGAGTAATATGAAACAGTGTATGGATTCAGAAAATCTGCATCGTCGATTGCGTAAAATCTTAGGTCAAGTGCAAGCTATTGATCGAATGATTGAAGAAGACATTCCCTGCGAAGATGTGTTGAGCCAAATTAATGCAGCTAAATCTGCACTACATAAAGTAGGACAAGTAATTCTTGAAGGACATATCAACCACTGCGTACGAGATGGTATCGAACATGGTGACGTAGAAAAAACCATTAGCGACTTTACAAAAGCTGTAGAACGCTTTGCAAATATGGGTAAATAAAAAAGGACTCTACAAATGAATTGCACCCAAAAATTAGACATAATTTTGGGAGATGCAGTTCAAAATGTAGGGTCCTTTTTATTACCCCAATATTAATCGTGGTTAGTTATTAAGAATTCGCTCAATGCAGCGAGTACATCATCTTCGTCAGCACCGTCAGCAGTCAATGTAACGGATGTACCTTTTGTAGCCCCCAAAGTCAATACAGTTAAGATAGACTTAGCATCCGCTGTTTTGCCATTGGCAGCGATAGTCACTTTGGAAGTGAACTTAGTAGCCAATTGTGTGAAGGCTGTAGCAGGACGAGCATGTAAACCAGATTCGTTAGTAATTTCTACTGTTAATTCTTTCATGATAACCTCTTTCTATCTCGATAGGCAGAGCCTATCTCATACATTCTAATAGATATATTGTATCAATATCAAGTATTTCAATTCAAGTATATTACATCTTATTTGCTATATAATGATTCTATTTAAGGCAAAACTGGATTATAGTAAACCTTTTTCAGCTAATACAGATTTAGTGTATTCTGTAATTTCTTCTGCTGTGTCCATAGTAAGTGCTTTATTTGCCACCTCTTCACATTCTGCTTTGGAAACAGAACGCAAGATATTTTTAATAAGAGGAATCGAAGAAGCAGTCATGGAGAATTCGTCGAGGCCAAGACCTAATAGAATCATGGTCGCCACAGGATCACTAGCAAGCTCACCACACATACCTGTAAATTTACCTTGCTCATGACTAGCGTCAATGACGTGCTTAATAAGACGTAACACGCCTGGATGCAATGGTTGATACAAGCTACCGATTGCTTCGTTCATACGGTCTACTGCCAATGTGTATTGGCAAAGATCATTCGTACCGATACTAAAGAAGTCTACATATTTAGCAAGGATTGGAGATATAACAGCTGCCGCTGGTACTTCGATCATGATGCCAACCTTGATATCCTTGTTAAAATCCTTTCCTTCAGCCGCCAGCTCCGTCTTACATTCACTAAGCATATCATTCGCTTGTTTCACTTCCTCAACGGAAGCAATCATAGGATACATGATGTGAATGTCACCAAACGCACTAGCTCGTAACAAGGCACGCAATTGTACCTTAAAGATATCTGGACGATTTAAAGAAATGCGAATGGCACGATAACCGAGGAATGGGTTCATTTCACTTGGCAAATCAAGGCATTTTAATTCCTTGTCGCCACCGATATCCATGGTACGGATGATAACCGGTTGTCCCTTCATCTCTTGGGCTACCTTTTTATATTCTTCAAATTGTACATCTTCTGTAGGCAGTTCGTCGTTTTCCATGTAAAGGAATTCTGTGCGGTACAAACCAATACCTTGTGCCCCCATAGTGAGCGCATGTTTAGCATCCTTTGCCTTGCCGATGTTACCGAATAATTCTACATGGTGACCATCAATGGTAGTAGCTTCAAGATTAGCAGATTCGCGCAACCGTTTTAATTCCTCTTGGAACGCCAACGCTTGATTTGTATACTCCGTCCAATCCGCATCAGATGGATTGACTTCTACGATACCATCGGTACCAAGAACGACTGCTTTGTCGCCATCAGCGAAACTTTCAATATCGCCGACTCCCATAACAGCGGGAATTTCGAGTGTACGAGCCATGATAGCCGCATGAGATGTAGGACCACCCGCCGCAGTGACAATGCCTTTTACCACATTTTTATCGAGGGAGGCCGTATCAGATGGTGCCAAATCATGAGCCACCAAGATAACTTCGCCAGAAATATGTGATAAACCGCGAGGATTCATACCTAATATATTGCGCATCAAACGATCGCCGATATCTTTAATATCTGCACCTCGTTCACGCATGTAGGCATCTTCCATACCAAGGAAGATATTGGCAAAGCTTTCAATTGTTTGAGACGTGGCCGCTACCACGTTCATATGGCTAGACTCAACAAGGGATTTAATTCCGTCAGACAAGGATGGGTCTTGAGCGATTTGCATGTGCGCTTCAAAAATAGCGGCCTCTTCTGGTCCCATTTCATCCAACGCTTTTTTACGAATAGTATCCAATTGTTTTAAGGTAGATGCCATAGCAGTTGCAAACTTGCTAATTTCTTCTTCTACCTTGTCTTCCGCTACAGTGTAATCAGGAATGACAATTTCCTCTTGAATATATCTATATACATTGCCTACTGCAACGCCACGAGATCCAGAAATCCCTTGAATTCGCATATATGTTCCTCTTTCTATTACGATTAGCTACATTACTTTTTATTTTATCATTTCTCGGTTAAACAATAAAGTAATCCAAATACCTATATTCCCTTAAATAGCCATCTCACATGGGGCATTTTTTTATTTTATTATAACTCTTAATAAACGCTGTAAGCTTTCCTTATTTTCCCTTTATTTTGCTATAAATTTATACGATTTCATGCCATGCTTAAGGCCTATTTATGATATAATATTATAATATAGAATATATAATAATATACATATGAGACTTTCACGGGCTTCATGGTGAAAGTCTTACTTATTGATAGGAGACTTTATGAAATTAACAAAAATGCATGGTCTCGGCAATGATTTCATCCTATTTGCCGACCCACAAGGGACTTCTAAAGACTACACAGACCTCGCTATCCGCCTTTGCGATCGTCGCACGGGTATTGGTGCCGATGGTCTTGCCATCCTAGTACCTTCCGAAACTTGTGATGTGCGCATGCGTATCATCAACTCCGATGGTAGTGAAGCAGAAATGTGCGGTAATGCGATTCGGTGCTTTGCCAAATACGCTTATGAACACGGTGAAACTACGAAAGAGACTTTCACCATCGAAACCTTAGCAGGCATAATGAAGCCTACCTTGACTATCGAAAACGGTATAGTCACACAAGTTACTGTAGACATGGGCAAACCATTCTTCAAAGCCCAAGACATTCCTATGAATGTAAACATGGATAAGGTTATCGACGTAGACCTCGATGTAAACGGTGAGACCGTAATAGTAAGCTCCGTATTGCTCGGCGTGCCTCATACGGAGGTATTCATCGACGACATTACAAAGGCCCCTGTTACAACACAAGGCCCAATCCTTGAAAAGCACGATGCCTTCCCTGCTAACACAAATGTAAACTACATTGAAGTAGTAAATGACAAACATATCAAGGTGCGCACTTGGGAGCGCGGCGCTGGTGCTACCTTAGCTTGTGGAACAGGCTCTTGTGCCTCTGCCGTTATGTCCTTTGAAAAGGGTTTAACAGGCCGCGAAGTAGATGTGGAACTCTATTTAGGTACATTGCATATTTCATACTTGGAGGATGGCACGGTGTTCATGACAGGCCCTGCTGAGGAAGTCTTCGAAACAGAACTTCCTATCGACTAAGATGAAGTGGTTACAACTTATATTAAATGCGTTCCTAAGATACCAGCAGGGTCGCTCACTCATGCCACGGAATATAGAGCCCCTCTTAGGACTACTTACATCCATTCTCGTCATCCTCATTGCTGTAGCCAATAGCATCGCCATTGGTTACGCCTTGATTGTCGTATGGTGCATCATGGCCTTTGTATTTTATCGCAAAGGATATCAACCAAAGGAACTATTAAACCTATCCTGGACAGGTGCTAAAACGTCCATCGTGGTGATGCAAATCTTTCTTCTCATCGGTTGGCTCATCGCCATGTGGCAAGCAGCGGGCATTATCCCTATGATCATTGCCACAGGCATCGACTTGATTGATCCGTCTATCTTTATCGTCTGTGCCTTTTTAATAACAGCTGCCGTGAGCATGCTGTTGGGCACCGCACTAGGAACTGTAGGCACGATAGGCATCGTACTCATCACGATGGCAAGAGCTGGGAGTATTCCAGAAAATATCGTAGCCGGTGCCATTATTGCAGGTGCTTACTTTGGTGATCGAAACGGGCCACTATCCTCTAGTGCGTCTCTCGTAGCAGCCTTAACCCATACAAAGGTATCGACGAATATTCCCATCATGTTTAAAGATGGTATTCCAGCACTCATCATCTCTACAGTGCTGTATCTATTACTATCTCAGTGGTACCCACTCAATTACGAAAATAGTTTACTATCCGATACAATTCACTTTATTTTCAACATCGATTGGACATTATGGATTCCAGTCATCATCGTCATTGGTCTATTGCCTTTGAAAGTATCTATCCGTTGGCCTATCGGACTCAGTGCATTAGCAGCGGCCATTCTAGCTTATACAAATCAAGGAGCCACCATTTCTGAGTTGGGATGGTATACCTTAACGGGCTTTGAACTACCGCACTACAATCCACTAGCTAATATCATTCATGGCGGCGGTCTACAAACGATGTTTATCCCTACCCTTTCGATCTTCATGGCTACTGCCATTTCAGGCATGCTTGAAGGGGTTGGCTTCTGGAACGACATACGACAACTGTTAGAACGAGCTAAAACACGGAGCGATATATTTGCTGCCAATGTAGGTCTTGCCTTTTTAACAGGTGCTATTGGATGCAGCCAAGCTATTGCGGTAGTTATGACGCACTCTATTATGCGTATTACCTACGCGCAGCGAGGCATTCAAGACGAAGATGTAATGCTAGACTTTGAAAATAGCGGCATCCTCATCGCTCCATTGCAACCGTGGAATATCGCTGCCTACGTGCCCGTTGTCATGATGGGTACAAGTTCAGCAGGTTACGTACCATTTGCCTTCTTCCTATATCTAGTACCACTCATCTATTGGTTACGACTACGGAAGCAAGATCAATCAATCATACGCTAATTAGTATTATCTCAAAAGGGGAAATTGTATGATTTACACTATTACCTTTAATCCAGCTCTCGATTATATCGTGCGCCTTGATCACCTCAAGACGGGCACTATTAATCGCACCATCCAAGAATACGTTCTCGGTGGCGGCAAAGGTATCAACGTATCTATCGTGCTCAATAATCTTGGCATGGATACGACAGCACTCGGCTTCATCGCAGGGTTTACAGGCGAAGAAATCGTAACACAACTCAAGAACTTCGGCGTAAAAGAAGATTTCATCCGACTTCGCGAAGGATTAACCCGCATCAATGTTAAGGTAAAGGCCTCTGATGAGGAAACAGAGATTAACGGCCGCGGCCCAATCATCGGTGCCGACGAATTAGAGGCCCTATACAAACAGCTTGATGCATTGACCGAAAAGGATACCTTAATCCTTGCTGGCAGCATTCCTTCTAGTCTACCAAGCGATATGTACGAACTCATTATGGATCGCTTACAACATAAAAATATTCGCATCGTAGTCGATGCTACAAAAGATCTACTCACAAAAGTCTTGCCTTATAAACCATTCTTAATTAAGCCAAATAATCACGAGCTTAGCGAAATCTTTGGTCGCACTCTCGCTACAAAGGATGACCTTGTAGAAGCTGCTAAAGCATTACAAGAGAAAGGTGCACAACACGTGCTCATCTCCATGGCTGGTGATGGAGCTATCTTGGTCGCTGCTGACGGCACTGTATACACGAGTCCTGCCCCTAAAGGTATACTCGTAAATTCCGTAGGCGCTGGCGATTCCATGGTCGCTGGCTTTATTACGGGCTATGAAAAGACAGGTAAATTACAAGAGGCGCTCTACTGGGGCATCTCCAGTGGATCTGCCTCTGCCTACTCTGAAAACCTCGCAACCCTTGAAGAAGTAGAAACACTACTTTCACAAGTACGAGTTAAATAATTTTATGTTTTATTTGCATCAAGGAGTACACATATGCAAATCACTGATTTATTAAAACCGCAATCTATCCTGTTGAACGCAGATCCTGTCACAAAGGCTGACGCCATTTACACCTTAGGTGAATTGATGGACAAAGGCGGCCACTTGACAGACAAGGCAGAATATTTAAAAGCAGTGTTCGCTCGTGAAGAGTCTGGTTCTACAGGCCTTGGCGACGGTATTGCCACACCACATGCTAAATCTGCCGGCGTAAAAGAAGCAGGCCTAGCCGCTATGGTCGTGCCTAACGGTGTGGATTTTGAAGCACTTGATGGTCAACCATCTCGCCTATTCTTTATGATTGCTGCTCCAGAAGGCGCGGCTGACACTCATGTAGAGGTATTGAGCAAACTAGCAACTATGGTGATTGACCCAGACTTCAAAGAAGCCCTAATTCAAGCGGCTACTGTTGATCGATTCTTAGATCTCATTACAGCTAAAGAAGAAGGAAACTTTGACCCATCTGTAGAAGGATATATCAAACCAACAGAGGATCAAAAAGCAACCAGCATTACCGATGCTATCGAAGCAAAGGCTACGGAAGCAATTGAAAAGGTAGCACCTAAGATTTCTGTAGATAACCCGCATTATGATGTACTAGCTGTTACAGGCTGTCCTACTGGCATCGCACATACCTACATGGCTGCTGAATCTTTAGAACGCAAGGCTAAAGAAATGGGTATTTCCTTAAAAGTAGAAAAGAACGGTGCCTCTGGCGTTAAAGATGCTCTTACAGCAGAAGAAATTGCACATGCTAAATGTATTATCGTAGCTTCCGATCGCCAAGTAGAAATGGCACGCTTTGACGGTAAACCTATGATTCAAACTAAGGTAGCGAATGGCATCAATAAAGCGGAAGAGCTACTAACAGAAGCTATGGCTGGCACAGCTGCCGTATATCAAGCATCTGCGGCTGACCGCGAAGCTGCTGAGATTGCAGCTAGCGCATCTGATAGCGTAGGTCGTCAAATCTACAAACATTTGATGAACGGTGTATCTCACATGTTGCCATTTGTTATCGGTGGCGGTATCTTGATTGCCCTCGCCTTCTTATTCGACGTATTCGATCCAGCGAATCCTAAAAACTTTGGTTCCGGTACACCTCTTGCGGCTTTCTTAATGCAAATCGGTGGAGCTTCCTTTGGCTTCATGTTACCAGTATTAGCGGGTTACATCGCTATGAGTATTGCGGACCGTCCAGGTCTTGTAGCTGGTTTCGTTGGTGGCTTATTAGCTAACCAAGGTGGCTCTGGTTTCCTAGGCGCATTGATTGCCGGTTTCGCAGCAGGTTATTTGGTATTATTAGTTAAGAAATTAGTATCTGGTTTGCCTCAAGCATTAGAAGGTACAAAACCGGTTCTATTCTACCCTGTACTTGGCGTATTGTTCATCGGTATCGCTATTACCTTTATCATCAATCCTCCTGTATCTGCACTTAATCACTGGTTAATGGACTCCTTACAATCCATGGGCACTACTAGCCGCGTATTATTAGGTCTAATCTTTGGTGCTATGATGTCCGTTGATATGGGCGGCCCTGTAAACAAGGCGGCTTATGTTATCGGTACTGGTGCTCTTGCAACTGGAGAATACGGTATCATGGCTGCTGTAATGGCAGGCGGTATGGTTCCTCCATTGGCAATTGCTCTTTGTACTACATTCTTCCCTAGTCGCTTCACAGAGGCTGAACGCAAATCTGGTATCACAAACTACATCATGGGCCTTTCCTTCATCACAGAAGGTGCCATCCCATTTGCAGCAGCCGATCCAGTTCGCGTATTACCAGCTTGCATCATCGGTGCTGGTACAGCTGGTGCATTATCCATGTTCTTCGAATGCACACTACGCGCTCCACATGGCGGTATCTTCGTAGTACCAACAATTGGTAATCCACTTCTTTACCTTGCATCCATCGCAATCGGTTCCATTGTGGCTTGCTTCATCTTAGCACTTGTAAAGCCAAGTTTAAAAAATAGTATCGCTAAATAGATCATAAAATTAACTATCAATTATAACTTATATATGATTGATGGCTGATGATTGTTGATTGTTTATGATGAGTTTCGACGATTAGCGGTTAGTAACTAATAGTTAACATTTAGCGACTAATTGATTAATGACTCTTATCGATGGTGAAAGCTGGTGTCACACCAGTAGATATAGTAAAAGGACTAGAATATACGTATTCTGAACTGCCCTAAAATTGGACACAGTTTTGGAACAACAGTTCAGAAGTATACGTGATCTAGTCCTTTTCTTATATTCAAAAATAATTAATATTATTTTATAATTCATGATCAAAACTACTTTCAAAAGTGGAAGCAAATCCTCAAAATTGTACAATTACATTGATTTATGTTAAACTATATAAATATTAATTAACTTTAAAATTATAAATTATTATTAGAAATCTAGTTCGGAGAACTAATTCATGAAGTCATCCAAAAATTGTAAGGTTACTGCTGCATTTCTTGCCGCAGCTGCGTTGGGTGGTGTTACCCATGCAGAGCCTACACTTAACATGAATGATTTAGTAGGTACGAGTACCAGTGCTGAATCAACGACACAGAGTCCTACAAGTGTAGCAACTCCAGTCGTGAAACCAATGGCAACTCAGCCAGTCTTACCAGCTACACCACAACCGGCCACCGTTGTACAACAACAAACACCACCGATGGCACAACCTCAACCATCCTACGTGATGCAACCAGCAACGGTTAGCCCTGTACAAACTCAACAAGTTACACCATTGCAAGCAGTACCGCAACAAGTAGTACCAATGCAATCTCAACAACAGGTTCAAACTCAACCGCAGTATGTTGTCAATAAAGATACAAAGGCTGTCATGGAACCTACATTAGCAATGCACAGTTTGATAAATGTACAACGAAAAACTGAACCTGTTACTATAGAGAAACCAGTGGATGGTAAGCAACAAGTACAAACTACACAAGTACAGCGTACACCTGTTGTTATTCAACAAGAATCCATAGCTCCATTAACTGTATCAAATACTACAGTAACAAAAGCCGTGGTAGCAAAACAGAGGCTTACAATTCGAGATATCCAACGAGCTGAGCGTGAGCGTTTAGCTCAACTAGCCGCTGAAGAAGCCTCCCAACAAGAAAATTTATCACAAGCTGATCAACAACAACTTGCTCAAAAACAAGCTGAAGCTCAACGTCAAGCGGCACTACAAGCACAACAACAAGCAGAAGCCCAACGGCAAGCAGCTTTGCGAGCGGAACAAGAACGTGTGGTAGCTCAACAAACTGAGGCTCAACGCCAAGCGGCTTTACGTGCTGAACAGGAACGTATTGCGGCTCAACAAGCTGAGCAAGCGCGTATTGCAGAAGAACGCCGTCAAGCAGCAGAGCTAGAACGAATCCGTATCCAAGAGGAACAACGCCGTATTGCTGAGCAACAAGCAGTTCAAGAGCGTTTAGCAGCTCAACAAGCGGAGGCTCAACGTCAAGCAGCTATTAGAGCCGAGCAAGAGCGTATCGCTGCTCAACAAGCTGAGGCGCAACGTCAAGCTGCTATTAGAGCGGAGCAAGAACGTATGGCTGCTCAACAAGCGGAGGCTCAACGTCAAGCAGCTATTAGAGCCGAGCAAGAGCGTATCGCTGCTCAACAAGCTGAAGCTCAACGTCAAGCGGCTATTAAAGCTGAACAAGAACGTATTGCCGCTCAACAAGCGGAAGCTCAACGTCAAGCAGCTATTAGAGCCGAGCAAGAGCGTATCGCTGCTCAACAAGCCGAGGCTCAACGTCAAGCAGCTATTAGAGCCGAGCAAGAGCGTATTGCCGCTCAACAAGCGGAGGCTCAACGTCAAGCGGCTATTAGAGCCGAGCAAGAACGTCTTGCCGCTCAACAAGCTGAAGCTCAACGTCAAGCGGCTATTAGAGCCGAGCAAGAGCGTATTGCTGCTCAACAAGCTGAGGATCAACGTCAAGCGGCTATTAGAGCCGAGCAAGAACGTCTTGCCACTGAACAAGCCGAAGCTCAACGTCAAGCTACTTTAAAAGCTGAACGTGAGCGTATCCTCGCTCAACAAGCTGAAGAAGAACGCTTAGCAGCTGAAGAAGCAGCTCGCCAACGTGCCGAAGCTGCCGCTAAAGCCGAAGCCGAACGACAAGCAGCTATTAGAGCAGAACAAGAACGTATGGCAGCTCAACAGGCTGAAGCTCAACGTCAAGCTACTTTAAAAGCTGAACAAGAGCGTGTAGCGGCTGAAAAAGCTAGAGCTGAACGCGAAGCTGCTATTAAGGCTGAACAAGAACGTATTGCTGCTAAGCAAGCGGAACTCGCAAGACAAGCTGCAATCCAAGAGGAGCAAGAACGTTTAGCAGCTGAACAACTAGCAAAAGAAGAAGCTGAGGCTGCAGCCAAAGCACAAGCTGAAGCCGAAGCTAAGGCTAAAGCAGATGCAGAGGCTGCTGCTAAAGCACAAGCTGAAGCCGAGGCTAAGGCTAAAGCAGATGCAGAAGCTGCTACTAAAGCTCAAGCTGAGGCTGAAGCAAAAGCTAAAGCCGAAGCAGACGCAGCTGCTAAGGCTCAAGCTGAGGCAAAAGCTAAATCTGAAGCTGAGACTAAACAAGTTCAAGAGAGCAAATTACCACAATCTTATGTAGATGCTCGTAATACAGTCTCCACAAAAGGCTCTCCTGTAACAGAAGAGAAGAATATTCTTTCCCAACCAATGGATCCACCATTGCAAGCCGATGCATCTGCAAAGATTAGCCTTGCCTTCGACGTGAAAAATTACGAATCCATGTCTACTACAGTAGATAATAAGGAAATCAAATATCGCGCCTTCGAATATATCCCTTACGTGACTAATCCTATCGACATCGATCAACAGTACATGAACATCTATGTTCCAGAAGAATACTTCAACAACGGTACTGTAAATGGTTATAATACGCAAACAGCCCCTATCTTCATGCCAAATGCGGTAGGCGGTTACATGCCAAGCCAAGCTATGACTCCAAAAGTTGAAAATGGCAAACCTAACAGTGTTGTATATGCATTATCCCGTGGTTACGTAGTAGCCTCCCCAGCTACACGTGGTCGTACTAACAAAGCCTCCGATGGCAACTTCATCGGCAAGGCACCAGCAGTAATCGTTGACTTGCAAGCCGCAACAGCTTATTTGCATGCTAATGATTCCGCTATGCCAGGTAATGCAAACCGAATTATCACAAATGGTACTAGTGCTGGCGGCGGTGTATCCTTGTTACAAGGTGCTACTGGTAACAGTGCTGATTTCCAACCATATTTACAAGCATTAGGTGCGGCTACAGCGGCAACGAATGTATACGCAGTTTCTGCGTACGCCCCTATCACTAACCTTGATGCGGCAGATATGGCTTACGAATGGAGCTATAATGGTATTACCTCCTTCAACAAGGTATCCATGGGTCAAGGCGAATTGCCACAAGCTAATGTAGGTGGTAACTCTGCTCCTCCACAACGCACGATGCAACGTGTAAACTTGGATGCAGACGATCTAGCATACTCCAAAATGCTCAGTGAACACTTCCCTGATTACGTAAATAACTTACAATTACGTGACTCTTTAGGTCGTGTGTTGAAATTGGATAAGAACGGTAACGGTACTTTCAAAAACTATGTGAAAGAATTTATCGTTGCAGCGGCTAACAAGGCACAAGCTAAAGGTACTGATTTATCTAAGCATACATACCTTGTACGTGATAATAAAACAGGAACTATCAAAGACATTAACTGGGAAGCTTATAACCACTTTGTAAGCCGTTCTAAAGCGCCAGGAGCCTTTGACTCCCGTTCCAATGATACTGGCGAAAACAGTCTATTTGGTACAAGTACTACAGATAATAATCACTTTACTATTACTGCAGCATTACACGATACAACTGCTAACCAAGATGTATACGTAGAAAATGCTAAGATCGTTACTATGATAAACCCAATGAACTATCTCGGTTCTCCAGCTGCGACAAATGCACGATTCTATCGTATCCGTTACGGCACAGCTGACAGCAATACATCTGTTGCAATCCCTTTAATCGTAGGTACGCGTGCTCAAAACCTTGGGTACAGAGTAGATATGGCAACACCATTTGATGTAGATCATTCTGGTGATTACGATCTAGAAGAATTATTCAACTGGATGGATAATATTGTTAAAAACGGTAGATAAATACAATTAAAAATATACCAAAATACTAAAGGAGCTACCTAGTAGCTCCTTTTTTATATCTTGAATTGCAATAAGTAATGCGACAAAATTAAATCAATTTTCTAA
>NZ_QTLR01000007.1:66206-106963 GCF_003602765.1 Veillonella sp. AF36-20BH | reverse complement strand
GCGCCTGCCTTACAAGCAGGATGTCGGCAGTTCGATCCTGTCATCGTCCACCAAAGTAAACGGTTATCTTCGGATAACCGTTTTTTAGTATGTAAAATTATCGCGGTGCGTACATGATGATATATACACCTACAAGACATACGATACCACCGATGATGTCGTACATGTCTGGTCGCAAGCCGTCCACAAGCCAGCCCCAGAGAATAGAGAGGGCAATGAATACACCGCCATAGGCGGCGTAAACCTTACCAAAACTAGCTTCTGGTTGAAAGGTAGGGATAATACCGTATAAAAATAATATAAATGCACCTGCGATCAGGTAAATCGGTCCTTTGTCATCGCGCATATAGAGCCATACGAGATACCCACCACCGATTTCCGCAAGTCCTGCCAATATAAAGAAGAGAATAGATAAGAGCATAGTAACCTCACTGTATTCTTGCAGTATTAATTGAAATCTATTCTCTATTTTACAACCTGAGTTAGAAGAGAGCAATTATTTTATACCCTTAGACTATTTATCGTTTAGAATGAAAGATAAAATTTACTTAAATATAGATTTTAGTAGTGATGGAATTGAGTCGTGTTGTGAAAATAACAAAACCCCGTACACCTAAAAAAGTATACGAGGTTTTGTTATTTTTTATAAACGTGGTGGTGATTCGCTTTGTACATAATCCATGAAGGTATGCATGGTTTCTGTTTTAGAATTGTTCTTCTTAAATGCGAAACACACTTGAAGTTTGAATGGTTTTTCTAAAGGTACAAAGCCATCATTGATATTTAAGGAACTTAAAATTTGACGTGCTACAATGCAGCCAGATTTATTCTTTTGACAATAGTCAATCATTGTATATGGATTGGACAGGCGGCTACCGCGGATATGTAGGTTTTGCTGACCGTTTCCAACATAGTTTTTTAATGTGCGGTACATAAAGTATTTAGGAGGATACATGAGCAATGGTTGCTGCTGGATAGCTTTCAAACTAGCCGTTTCCATACCGTTCACTAAGTTTGGTGCATAGTATACAAATTCGTCTTCTCTAAGAGCGGTGGATTCATATGCGGACATATCCTTATTGTTTGGCAAATAGAGTAATGCAATGTCGATGCGATTTTCGCGCAAGTCGAGCATCAATTCTTCTTCCTCCATATCGTAAATACTGACAGAGAATTCAGGATGGTTTTGGAAGAAGTGGGATACGTAACCATTTAGACGGATATCCCCGAGACTACGTAATACGCCAATGTTTAGAATTGGTCGTTCAACCTTGCTGGCCAAACGAATGGATTGGATAGCTCGTTCCAATGTGTCGAGAACTTGTTCTGCTTCTGGTAGAAATAACTCACCTTCTGGTGTTAAACGGCTACCTCTTGTAGAACGGGAGATTAATTTTACACCAACTAAACGCTCTAATTTTTTCATTTGAGCGCTGAAAGCTGACTGTGTAATATTCATAGATTGTGCTGCTAATGTAAAGCTTCCTGTTTTATTATAGGTAATAAAACTTTGTAGCTCTTGCATTGTAGGTAACTCTTTCATGCTATTCCCCCAATTTAGTTATAAGAATCCAATGATACCTATTACCTTACTTATTCATATTGTAGCATACTATAATTGATTTTTCATCTAAATCTATAAAATATGATGAAACATGCACAATCGATATAGAGAGTAGTATTATCGTAAAAAAGTGTAATCAAAAAATGTGATTATGCACTTATTTCAATAACTTTCACTATTATCAATAATTGACATAAGTAGATGAAAATGATATTATACTTGGGTACCATTATGTGTAGGTACAAGTTTATTTTAATCTTATGAGGTGATAATCACATGGCAACGAGAAGAGAGGCTCGATTCAAACTTTGTCGTCGCTTTGGTGTGAACGTATTCGGTCACGCAAAAGCCTTGAATCGCGTCAAAAAAGACCAACGTCAGAAGAAAATGTCTGAGTATGGCACACAATTATTAGAAAAACAAAAAGTTAAAGCTTACTACAACTTGCTAGAACGCCAGTTCGTACGCTATTATGATAAAGCGAAAAAAATGCAAGGTGTTACAGGTCAAAACATGTTGATCCTTTTGGAACAACGTCTTGACAACCTTGTATATCGCATCGGTTTCGGTAACTCCATTCGTCAAGCTCGTCAAATGGTAAACCATGGCCACATCTTGGTAAACGGCCGTCGCGTAGACATTCCTTCCTTCTCCTGCAAACCAGGCGATGTAATCGAATTACGCGAAGCATCTCGTGACAACGAAATGTTCAAAACCAACTTCCAAGAACTTCGTTCTTTCGAACTTCCTTACATTGAAAAAGACTTGGACGGCTTCAAAGCTACTTTCACTCGTCTTCCTCAACGTGAAGAACTTCCTATCGAAGTTAACGAAACACTTATCGTCGAATTGTACTCCAAATAATTTGGCGCTATTGCCCGCAGTGCTATGCACTGCGGGTATTTCTATATATTGTATTATTAAAAAAGGGCTAATTATGGTAATATCTAGATTAAAAAAATGGGCTTTATGTACAGGTCTATTAATATTATTTTCTCTATCTACTGCAATAGCTGCATCGATTCAAATCAATAATGCAACACCAATGGAAATTAAATCATATATTTTAATAAACAAAGAGTTGAGACATCCAAATTCGACAGTTACTTTAATTCCTCAGCAGGGAGTTAATGCATTACAAATAGGTAGCGATAGTTCTGAGATGATAGTATTTAACTCAGCGAAAAAGTTAAGAGTGGGATTGTTTGGTGAAGCTTCTGTAAAAACAAATCGCTATACATATTTTACTATATCTACATCTTTAAAGCATTTAGGTAGTGAGGTATCTTATTCTGAAAATGCTGAGCTATATAGTCTACAAAAAGGTGGCTTTGGTGTTGAAAGAACGAGCACTGATGAATCAGAAAGAATAATTTTAAATAAAATCAAACTACATTTTGATGGCGGATATACAAATGGATACACTCTTAGTCGTACAAAAGGTAAAAAAGGATATCCAATTGAAAAAATCGATCCTAATAGTCCTGCTGAAAAAGCTGGATTAAAAGTTGGAGATTTAATTGTAAAGGTCAATGGACAAAAGATTAAGTTTATAAAGGATACTAATACTTTTAATATTTCTAATAATATTGAGGCAAAAGAAAAAGAGATTGTAACGATAGCAAGTAATAGTGGTGTAGAGAAGGATATAACATTAGAAACGGGTTATTGGAACCCTAAAACTGAAATGTTTGAATAGGATATTATAGTCAATCCATGGGGCTCGTAAATAGATAGGCTTTAAGACAAAAATCATAGTAACTTTTAATTGACACAAACCCATAAAATCTGTATACTATTTTGAGTAAGCTTTAGTCGTGTTTCCATTAGCCCCGGAAGCAAAGGACAAGCTGATTTTGGTAGAATTATGACGTTATTAGGAGGATATGCAGCATGAAAACTACATATATGGCCAATCCGAGCACAATCGAACGGAAATGGTATGTTGTTGACGCTGAAGGTAAAACTTTAGGACGCCTTGCTGCCGAAGTTGCAAAAGTTCTTCGGGGCAAAAATAAACCAACTTTCACACCACACGTAGATACTGGTGACTATGTGATCGTTGTAAACGCAGAAAAAATTCGCGTAACTGGTAAAAAATTGGAACAAAAGGAATATTTCCGTCACTCTGGTTACCCAGGTGGTTCCCGTTTCACTAAATTGTCCATGATGCTTGAAAAACAACCTGAACGTGTTGTTGAAATGGCAGTTCGTGGTATGCTTCCAAAAAATAAATTGGGTGCACAACAATACCGCAAATTAAACGTATACGCTGGTCCTGAGCATCCACATGCAGCTCAAAAACCAGAAGTGTTAGAAATTTCCGTACGATAATCTAGAGGGAGGAATATATAATGGCAGTAGCACAATATTACGGCACTGGTCGTAGAAAATCTTCCGTTGCTAGAGTTCGTCTGGTACCGGGAACAGGTAAAATCACTGTTAACAAACGTGAACTTAATGATTATTTCGGTCGCCAAACTTTGGAATTGATCGTAAAACAACCTTTGAACTTGACTAACACAGTTGAACAATACGATGTTATCGCAACTGTAGCTGGTGGCGGTCCTTCCGGTCAAGCTGGTGCAATTCGTCACGGTATCTCCCGTGCGTTATTGGACGTAGATGGCGAACTTCGTCAATCTTTGAAAAAAGCTGGCTTCTTGACTCGTGACCCACGTATGAAAGAACGTAAAAAATACGGTCTTAAAAAAGCCCGCAAAGCAAGCCAATTCTCCAAACGTTAATATTTGGAATACAGGTTATTACACCTGCAGACAATGTCTGCAGGTGTTTTTTGTGTCTTTAGACTGATTCGTGACGGAGTCGCGAATCATAAAACTACCAGCTATGTGGGGGCTGAAATGAAAATTATAAAAAAAATGACCTTGTTTAAATATAATGTAGATGTTTAAGTCACATTATATGCAAAAGAAAGATGATTTATATAGCAACAACGACAGAAAGTCTCGCGCACATAATATAGCTATGCAAATACCGGATAGTATTTATACCTAATTGTAAATTGTAAGTTATATATAATCAGTACAGAAATAGTTTACGTGAAATATTGAGCGGTTTATGTGAATATAAGGGGGAGGCTACGATTCAATGAGAACGCGGATTGATCTCAGTGAGAACTTGTGCCTTTAGACACTGAATTAGTACTGAGGGGACTATAATACATGAGCAAATAGTCAGTTAAATAGGTGGTTCTAATTTAATTTTTTAGTTTTAAAAATAGTAATAAAGATAAGTTTTGTAAGTAATGAATTTAATAAATTATTACTGCAGTATAGTCCCTTCCAATACTCTCTTGGAGTAAGAATTACAAATTTTATGAGTTCAAGTTAGTTTTCTTAAGTGGAATGAGTAATAGCATTTTTAGTAATTAACCCTTATATAAATAAGCTACTCTATAAAATAAATAATACAAGCATTTGATGGCTTATGTGAAAACTTAGAGGAATTTTAGTAGAAATAACTGTAAATATTTTTAATTTGTTGTTTTCCTGAACTGCCAAAAAACAGTTTGCTTGAAAGACAGATCCAATTAAGATTACTTTTAATGTGATTCATATAATTTTATATCATAGACATCATGGTATAATAAAAAATAAGTAGTGAAGGTCAGTGTTAGACACATTATGGGGAGAAAAAAATGAAGAAAAAAGTTTTTATTTCTTATGCGTGGGAAGACGCAGAGGAAAAAGATCAAAAGGTAAAAAGTTTTACCCAATGGTTGGCGGTTTATTTAAAAAAATGGGGTTTTGAAGTTCTTCTTGATGTATATGAAAATTATCCTGGAACAAAATTGGATGCGTTTATGTCTGAGGGAATAAGTACATCAAGATTTGTATTATGTATTTGTACTGAGACCTATTTAAAAAAGATGCAGAAAATTGGTACAGGTGTATATAATGAGTTTATGTTGCTAAAAGAGAACTCTTATAGTAAATTTATAATTCCAATTATTGAAACGGGAAAATATATACATTTGCCATCATTTTTTGAAGGTAAGTTTGTTAGTGCATTGAATTTTGTTGAGCCATATTCTCAAGATAATAGAAAGAAAATTTTTGAGCTTATTAGTACATTAAGAGATGAAACGTTATCTGCTGATAGTGTAGAGCCCCAAACGAGGATTGAAAATTATTATAATGATGTAGAAACATTCAAGTTATTGGCTGATACAATAAATTTGATGAATTTTGAGTGTCAACCGGAAGGTATCGTCACATTTCAATATTTATTGAATGATGGAGATTTTCAGATAGGTTTAGCTCCAATGGATTTTACTACTCACTGGTCTACTAGAGGGGGAAATAGTATATACTCTTATAATAAAGTTCAAAAGACATTTCGTATTCACAACTTTATAGCATTTGATGTAATTAGGCGCACCTCTGATATTCCAATTGATGCATTGGTTCCGTTTAAGTGGGGTACAACTCTTGGGGTTGGCGATGGTATTGTTTGGGTAAATAAAAATAATTTTATTGCCATTGGTAAAGTACAGAATGTATATGTGAGTAGCGAAGATGAATTAGAAAGTAAGGTTACTCTTCAATATCGAATTTTAAATCCTATTGATATTACGGATGATTTTATTATGAACGAAGAAGTTTAATAAATTTTAAGAAAGAAAACAACCCTACAAAATAAGTATATATTTAGTGAGGTTATGATTTGGTTAGTAGAAAATTATAAAGGAAAAAGCAACTACAAAAAAGAAGGCTGAATAGAAATAAATTAGGGAAGAACCTCCCTTTTAATCTGACAAATTGGCCTAAGGAACTACGTGGTCATAAAAATTCATATCAATATTTAATCAATATTCATAATTGTTGTTTTAATGAAATAGAATTTAATAATGTTATGTATAGAGCCGGTCACATGACCAAATGTTTTATGAGAACGGCAAGGCTCATTAATGTGGACTTTATGTTTGTTAATCTAAAGAATACAAGCTTTAAGAGTAGTAGATTTTGTAAAGTAGTATTTAATGGTTGTAATTTAAAAGATGTTGATTTTCATCATGTGTGTGTGAAAGTACTTATTTTTTAATATTATTAATCTTATTTACATCTATATTTAATTCTCCTATAATAGATATATAATAATCGAATTTTTTCGAAAATAGATTTTTATATAGGAGAACTCATATGATTTATAATACAATTCAGTACGTAGTGGACAACGGCATTGGTACGTTGACCTTTAATCGTCCAACCGTAGCCAATGGTTTTAATATCGAGATGTGTAAGGAGATCCTTGAGGTCTTAGATAAAGCTCATAATGATGAAAGCGTTCGAGCGTTGCTTATCAATGCAGAGGGTAAGGTATTCTCTGCGGGTGGCGATTTAACAGAGATGGAGCGCGCTGTAAACGAAGGGGATACTGAGTCTTTATTTGAAATCGTTGAGTTGGTAGCTGAGATTTCTATGGCCATGAAGAAGTTACCAAAACCTGTTATCATGAGCCTTCAAGGGGCTGCAGCAGGTGCGGCATTTAATATGGCTTTAGCTGCCGATTTTGTTGTAGCAGCTAATAATGTACGCTTTATTCAAGCCTTCGTAAACGTAGGTCTTGCTCCTGATGCGGGCGGTTTATTCTTATTGACTCGCTCCATTGGTATGAACCGTGCTATGCATATTGTTATGACCGGTGAAGCCGTATCTGCTGAAAAGGGTAAGGAACTTGGCTTTGTGTATAAGGTTTGTGAATTAGAAGATTTAGAGACCGCTACAAGACGCCTTGTTGAAAAATTGGCAAAAGGACCTGCACAATCTTACCGCGTTATGAAGGAAATGATGTGGAATAGCTTTTTAGCAGGTTGGGAAGAGTACAAGAAGTTTGAAGTAGAAAACCAATGTGCATTAGGCCTTTCAGAGGACTTTAAAGAAGGTGTACGTGCTTTCACAGAGCGTCGCCGTCCTAAATTTGGTCAACAATAATATTGATTTATGAATATACGGAATGGAATTTTCTGTAATTCATAGGTAAATATAAATATAATTAGAACCGATGTGGCTCCAACTATCGAGTTACATCGGTTTTGCTTTCATTACACAGAAAAAGTGTATATAATAGAACTATTGAAATAGTTTTAGGAGGTCATTATTACATGGCTCAAGATACAATTAAATGTTATGACAGCCCTAGCGATGTAGTTCAAGCATTGGCAGAGGATTTTATTGCTTTCACCAACGAGGAAATCAATCGCACTGAAACGTGTGTTGTTGGTATTACAGGCGGGACTGTTATTAATGGTTTATTAGAATTGCTTAATTCCCCAGAATATATTGAACGCCTCAATTGGGAACGCATATTCTTTGTGTGGACTGATGAGCGATTCTTGCCGCAATCTCATGAGGATAATTACTTCAATCGCGTGAAACCTTACTTGTTGTGCAAGGCGAAAGGGGCGGCTCATTTCTTGCCAATCAATACAGATTCTAAAACTGTAATAGAAGCAGCAGCAGAATACGAGAAAGAGGTTAAGACTGTTCTCAAGGCCTGTAAAAAAAGTGGCTTAGATTTGGCATTGCTCGATCTTGGTGAAGATGGTCATACAGCTGGCCTATTTGCAGGCTCTCATGCATTGCGTGTCACAGATCAAGACGTGGTAGCCGTTGAGGATGGAAAGGTATGGGAACGTATTTCTATGACCTTTTCGTTCTTAGCAAAATCTGATGCGGTTTGGTTTACCGTAACTGGTGAAAGTAAGCGAACTGCTTTGACAAAGGTATTGTATCAACGCGAAGATTACGAGGATTTACCTTGGGAAAAACGCATTGGTCGTGTATTGCCTGGAGCGGTGCTTTCACAAGAAGCTATGACTTGGTATGTGGACAAGGCAGCCTATGATGATGTACACTAAAGAGTATAAGTAGTAGTAAAAATAAAGGAGATACATATGGGGTCTATAGGAACACCTGAATTAATAGTTATATTAGTGATTGCTCTAGTTATCTTCGGACCTGGTAAATTGCCTGAAGTCGGTAAAGCTATTGGTAAAGGCATCAATGAGTTTAAAGATGCTATTTCGGGGCCTAAAAAGGCTGTTGATGAAACGAAAGAAGCCGTTAAGAAAGCGACTACTATCGATGTGACAGCAGGGGCTAAGAACGACGATAAACATAAAGAAGCTAAGGATTAATAGGAGGTAACACTATGTGCAAAGATTGTGGTTGTGGCGAAGATAATGGCGTTGTAACAAAGGTATTTACTGTACCGGGGATGATGTGCAACAACTGTAAAGAAACAGTTGAAGGTGCATCTCTAGGTTTGCCTGGCGTATTAAGTGCAGAAGTAGATTTGCCAGAAAAGACAGCTACCGTTTCTTTTGATCCAACAAAAGCATCTGTAGAAGTTATTACAAAAGCCATTGAACGAACTGGCTTTGAAGTGACAGGCGTTGCAGACAGTGTACAAAAACATAGTCATGGATTACTAGGCACTTTGAAACGTCTCTTCAAATAATCGAACCGATGGAGCTGTATTGAAACCTTGTTTCGATGCAGCCCTTTTTTGTTTAAAGAGGTAATACGATGATACGTAAGTTTGATGCTAAAAATTTTAAGTGGGATGGTATTGAAACCTTGGTATATAAACAAGATGGTAGTCCTTTTAAAGATGTAACACGTCAAGTATTATATGATGGTGCTTATGATATTCCGTGTCAATTCCGCTATTTTGAATGTTTGCCAGGGGGATATTCTACCTTGGAGTATCACGATCATACGCATATGGTTATGATATTTCGCGGCAAGGGGCAAGTCTTATTGGGCGATGAAATCCACGATGTAGAAGCTGGTGATTTTATCGAAATTCCAGGCAAAACAATTCATCAGTTCCGTGCTAATAAGGGTGATTATATTGGTTTTCTTTGCTTGGTAAATCAAGATCGAGATAAGGTAAAGTTATTATCCCCTGAAGAGATGGAAATGTTACGAGCAAATCCTAAGATCAAAGAATTCTTGGAAAGTTGTTAAGCCTGATGGAGGTTTTATGAATACTTTTACACGAGCGGGCCTTACCGTTTTAGTGGGCCTCGTTATTTGGTTTTTACCTCATACAGAGGCAATCAAGCCTGAAGGTTGGCATTTATTAGCTATCTTTACGGCTACTATTGTGGGCTTTATCTTACGTCCCTGGCCAACGGGCATTATGGCGCTTTTTGGTATTGTTGTAGCCGTAGCCACTAATTCCATCACTATGGTACAGGCTCTAGGTGGCTATGCAGAGGCGAATGTGTGGCTTATCGTAGTGGCGGTATTCTTTTCACGAGGTATTATTAATTCTGGTCTTGGTAAGCGTATTGCGTACACCTTGATTCGTTCTTTTGGCACAAGCTCATTAAAGCTTGCCTATGCGTTGGCTTGTACGGACTTGATTATTTCTCCAGCTACACCATCTAATACGGCGCGTGGCGGTGGTATTGTATTCCCCATTGTACAAAATATTTCCTTAGCTTTTGGTTCTGAACCTTATGGTAATACGGCCCGCCGCATTGGGGCGTACTTGATGACGACAGCACATACTATTAACACTATTACTGTGACGATCTTCTTGACCGCATGTAGCGGTAATTTGCTTATTACGTCTTTAGGTGCTAAACTGTTTGGCTATGATATATCTTGGTGGGAATGGTTCCAAGCAGGTGTCATTCCTGGTGTGATTTGTATGATTTTGATGCCTTGGTTCATCTATAAAATCTATCCACCAGAAATCAAGGAAACACCAGAGGCTGCTGCAATGGCTCAAAAAGAACTAGAGGCTCTTGGACCTATTACGAAGGCTGAAATTTCTGTTGCTATTATCTTTGTACTTTGCATCTTGCTTTGGGCTACAGCAATTTGGACTAAGCTTCATCCTACAGTTGTTGCGATGATGGGGGTTCTAGCGTGTGTTGTAACAGGATCCCTTACGTGGGAGGATATTTTGGGTGAACGCACCGGCTGGGATATCCTTATCTGGATGGGTACGCTTGTGGGCATGGCTGGACTGCTTGGTAAACTCGGTGTAGTAGCTGTGTTTGCAGACTTTATAAGTCAACATCTAGCTGGCTTTGATTGGTTCTGGGCATCCTTTATCATTTCCGCTACCTTTGTGTATTCTCAGTATTTCTTTGCTAGTGGTACGGCGCGTATTACGGCTCTGTTCTCCGCCTTTGCAGCTATTTTAGTGGCGATGGGGGCTCCTATTCCGTTTACGATATTGCTCTTTGGTTTGATGAACAGCCCTGGCTGTACATTGACTCACTATAGTTCAGGTGTAACACCGATCTTCTTCGGTGCTGGTTATGTGCCACAAGGTACGTGGTGGCGCGTAGGCCTTGCCATTTCTGTGGTAAGTTTTCTTATTCATTTCTGGGGCGGCACTTTTGGCATGTGGCTCTTTGGTATTTTATAATATATTCAATCCCTCACTACGGTGAGGGATTTTTCTTGTTATATCTATATTTTTTATACCTTACTAGGTTTGCTATAGTTTTTGGGTATGGTGAACTTCATAAAAAAACTATGATGAATCTATAGAATTTATTGTGAATTATCTTGCGCGGGATAATATAACGTGTTATTATTATTCCGTGATTATTATTACAGAATATTTTAGGAGGAAACATGTTAGGTTTAGTCATTAGCTTATTGATTATTGCGCTAGTCGTGATTATTAATGACATTCGAATTATGAACAACAACTTAACACGTTTTTGTCTTAGAAGTTCCGCGAATGGTTTAATATACAATCAATAAGATTTGACTATATGGTTTGTTTCTTATGTGTATATTTTCCAAGGGGTACATAGGATTATTTATGTATATAGGAATTCTGTAAACAAAAGGAATATCATTTGTAAACTTTTAAGACGATTCATTGGAATCGTCTTTTTTTATGCGTCGTGAAAGCTGTCCAAGTGGATGCTTTCAAAAGTGAGGAGATTAACATGAGTTGTAGAAGTGACAATTTGAAAACAGGCGTAGCACGTGCACCACACAGATC
This sequence comes from Veillonella sp. AF36-20BH, assembly GCF_003602765.1. Classification (NCBI taxonomy): domain Bacteria; kingdom Bacillati; phylum Bacillota; class Negativicutes; order Veillonellales; family Veillonellaceae; genus Veillonella; species Veillonella sp. AF36-20BH. Next base: position 95,391 of record NZ_QTLR01000007.1, on the reverse strand, counting down.
TTTATTAAAAGCTCTGGGTTTTGTTGATGAAGAAATGGGTAGACCAGTCATCGGTATTGCCAACTCTTTCAATGAAATCATCCCTGGTCACGTAGGCCTGAAAAATATTGTACAAGCCGTAAAAGACGGTATTCGCAACGCAGGTGGTGTGCCAATCGAGTTCAATACTATCGGTATTTGCGATGGTTTGGCAATGAACCATATCGGCATGAAATACTCCTTAGTTACACGTAATATCATTGCAGATTCTATCGAAGCTACTGCTATGGCTACACCATTCGATGCGATGGTATTCATTCCAAATTGCGATAAGGTAGTGCCAGGCATGTTGATTGCAGCTGCTCGCCTTAATATCCCATCTGTATTCGTATCTGGTGGGGCCATGCTCGCTGGTGTACATAAAGGTAAAAAAATTGGTTTGTCCGACGTATTCGAAGCCGTAGGCAAACATCAAACTGGTGAAATGGATGATGCTGAGTTAGCTGATATCGAAAATACGGCATGTCCTACATGTGGTTCTTGCTCTGGTATGTATACGGCAAATACAATGAACTGCTTAACAGAAGCTCTCGGTATGGGCCTTCCTGGCAATGGTACAATCCCAGCGGTATATTCTGAACGTTTGCGTTTAGCTAAGTTAGCTGGTATGCAAGCGGTAGAGATATTAAAAGCAAACCTTCGCCCTAAAGATATTATGACTCGTGAAGCCTTTGAAAATGCGGTAGCTCTTGATATGGCTTTGGGCGGTTCCTCTAATACGGCGCTTCATTTACCGGCTATTGCTCACGAAGCAGGTGTACCATTATCCTTAGACGATTTTGATCGCATCGCTCAAAATACACCTCAATTATCTAAATTATCTCCATCTGGCGTATACTTCATTGAAGACTTGTACGCTGCAGGTGGTGTATCTGCCGTGTTGAAACGTTTAGCAGAAAATGGTCGCCTTCATACAGATTGCAAAACTGTTGCTCTTAAAACACAAGGTGAAATTGCAGCGGCAGCTCATGTTGTGGATGAAGATGTTATTCACCCATGGGATAATCCAGTACATGAAACTGGTGGTATCGCGGTTCTTAAAGGTAACCTTGCTGTAGATGGTTCCGTTGTAAAAGCCGGTGCCGTAGATGCAGATATGCTTGTTCACTCTGGTCCAGCAAAGGTATTCAACAGTGAAGAAGAAGCGGTTGAAGCTATTACAGGCGGTAAAATCGTGAAAGGTGATGTTGTAGTTATCCGTTACGAAGGCCCTAAAGGCGGTCCTGGTATGCGTGAAATGTTGACTCCAACATCTATGATTGCCGGTATGGGTCTAGATAAAGATGTAGCATTGTTGACAGATGGACGCTTCTCCGGTGCTACTCGTGGTGCATCCATCGGACATGTATCTCCAGAAGCAGCTGCAGGCGGTACCATTGCCATCGTTGAAAATGGTGATATTATCAACATCGATATTCCAAACGGTAAATTGGAACTAGCTGTATCTGATGATGAAATCACTCGTCGTAAAGCTGCATTGAAACCGTTCAAATCCAATGTAACTGGATATCTTAAAAAATACGCTCTTCACGTATCCTCTGCTGCACAAGGTGCTATCGAAGTATTTGAAGACTAATACTAGACTTTCATTTAATACTAACTAGAGGAGACCGTGTATATGTATAAGTTATATGATTTTATGGAGGCTCGTGAGCGCTTGAGCACAATCACGGTGAAAACGAAATTGCTTCACAGCGATGTGTTTTCTGACGAGTGCGAAAATGATGTATATATCAAGCCAGAAAACTTGCAAATAACAGGCTCTTTTAAGGTTCGTGGAGCTTATAATAAAATTGCAAAGCTGACAGAAGAGGAAAAGGCGCGCGGTGTTATCGCTGCGTCTGCTGGTAATCATGCACAAGGCGTGGCCCTTGCTGCGAAACGCCTTGGCATTAAAGCGACTATTGTTATGCCGAAACACACGCCTCTTATAAAGGTTAATGCAACAAAACAGTACGGCGCAGATGTCGTATTACATGGTGAAATCTATGATGAAGCTTGCCAAAAAGCGATGGAACTCCAACAAGAACATGGTTATGTGTTCGTCCATCCCTTCGATGATGAAGATGTCATCGAAGGGCAAGGGACAATTGCTCTCGAGGTTCTCGATGAACTTCCTGATGCAGATGTATTGCTTGTTCCTGTTGGGGGCGGTGGTATCGTATCTGGTATTGCGGCAGCGGCAAAGTTAAAAAATCCGCGCGTTAAGATTATCGGTGTAGAGCCTGAAGGTGCCGCAAGTGCAATCGCTGCATTAAAGGCTGATCATCCGGTACCACTCGATGAAGTAGCGACGATTGCAGATGGTACGGCAGTACGCCAAATTGGGGAAACTACATTAGAATATATCAAGCAATATGTAGATGACATTATTACTGTTTCAGACTACGAATTGATGGAAGCATTCCTGTTGCTTGTTGAAAAACATAAATTAGTAGCAGAAAATTCCGGTATTTTACCATTGGCAGGTCTTAGAAAATTGAACTGCACAGGTAAAAAGGTTGTAGCCATTGTCAGTGGAGGTAATATCGACGTACTTACCATTTCCTCTATGATTAATAAAGGTCTTGTCGTACGTGGTCGTATCTTTACTTTCTCCGTTAACCTTCCTGATAAACCAGGCCAGTTAGTGGCTGTATCTCAAATGTTAGCCGATGCAGATGCAAATGTTATTAAACTTGACCATAATCAGTTCAAAAACCTTGACCGTTTCCATGAAGTGGAATTGCAAGTAACGGTAGAAACAAATGGTGAAGAGCACATCCAACACATTATTGATACTTTCAAACATAATGGCTACATTATTAAACGTTTAAATTCCAGCGAGATATTGTCTGAATAGCTGGGTGAAAGGGTTCCTATGAGCGCAGAAACAATCAATGGGGCACGCATTGTCCTTGAAACATTGCATCGCCTTGGTGTAACCGATATGTTCGGCTATCCAGGTGGCGCGGTAATTCCAATTTATGATGAAATATATAGCTTCCCTGAAATTAAACATTACTTTGTTCGTCATGAACAAGGTGCTGCACATGCAGCAGATGGTTATGCTCGCGTATCTGGTCGCGTAGGTGTATGTCTTGCTACGTCTGGTCCTGGTGCAACGAATCTTGTAACAGGTATTATGACTGCGTACATGGATTCCGTACCTATGGTGGCCATTACAGGTCAGGTTGGCCGGCCCTTTATCGGTAAGGACTCTTTTCAAGAGGCGGATATCCAAGGTATTACGATGCCTATAACCAAGCATAACTATCTTGTTCAAGATATTCATGATTTGCCTCGCATCATTAAAGAGGCGTACTTTATTGCTGGCACAGGTCGCCCAGGCCCTGTACTTATCGATATTCCGAAGGATATTCAAACCGAGAAAATATCCATGGCGGAATACAACAAATTGTACGAAGTACCTATTCATCTTGAAGGCTATGATCCAACCTATAAAGGTCATCAAGGTCAAATCAAAAAAGCAGCTACTCTCATCAAAAATGCAAAGCGTCCACTTATCATTGCTGGGGCAGGCGTATTAAAGTCTGGTGCTATGGATGAGCTTAAAGAATTAGCTGAAAAGGCTCAAATTCCGGTGACGAATACATTAGTTGGTCTTGGTGGTTTCCCAGGAGATCACGAATTGGCTCTTGGTATGGTTGGTATGCACGGTTCTGTTGCAGCTAATAATAGTACAGATGAGGCAGATCTCGTGATTGCTGCAGGGATTCGTTTCCATGACCGCATCACAGGCCATCCAGATTTCTTCTGTAAAAAAGCTAAAATCATCCATATTGATATCGACCCAGCTGAAATTGATAAGAATGTTACAATCAATGTGCCTATCGTAGGGGATTTAAAACAGGTATTAACGGAGCTTAATGCTCTTGTAGAACCTACAACTCATGAAGCGTGGCTTGAGCAAATCCGAGAATGGCAAGCGGAATACCCTATGGTAATCCCTGAGTCTAAAAATGATGTATTGCATGCACAATATGTGTTATCTGAGCTTAATAAGATTGCCAAGGAAGATGCCATAATCGTAAGTGACGTCGGTCAACATCAAATGTGGGCGGCTCAATTCTTAACTCATAAAAAACCTCATACTATCGTTACCTCTGGCGGTGCGGGTACCATGGGGTATGGTTTGCCGGCGGCTATTGGGGCTCAAGTAGGGGCGCCTAAGAAGCAAGTTATCCTTGTTGTCGGTGATGGTGGGTTCCAAATGACTTGTGAAGAGCTCATGATGGTTCGCCAATATAATTTGCCAATCAAGATTATTATTATTAACAACGGCTATCTTGGTATGGTTCGTCAATGGCAAGAAATCTTCAATGATAGACGCTACTCCTATGTAGATTTGGAAGTGAGTCCGAACTTCGTGAAACTCGCAGATGCATTTGACTTGAAAGCAGCGCGTCTAGATAATGTTGAAACTTTCAACAAAGAATTTAAATCATACATTACATCGGATGAAAGCATTGTCTTGGATTGTCGCGTTGAACGAGAGGATAATGTATTACCAATGATTCCAGCAGGCGGCACGATAAGCGGTATGATGGGTAAGAAAGGGGTGCTATAATGGCGAAAGAACATCAAGTCTTAATCATTGCAAAAAATGCACCGGGTATTGGTACACGTATTTTGGCACTCTTTAACCGTCGTGGCTTTAACGTTACAAAAATGACATCTGGCATTACAAATCAGCCAGGTTATGCACGTATTACTATTACTGTAGAGGCCGATGACCGAATTCTCGATCAAGTGCAAAAACAAATCTACAAGCTTATCGATGTTGTTAAGGTTAAAGTGTTTGAAGATCATGATGTGGTATGCCGTGAGTTAATGCTTATCAAGGTAAAAGCATCTGCTTCCACAAGATCACAAATTGTACAGATTGCCGATGTATATCGTGGTAATGTGTTAGATATTTCTCCTACATCTATGATCATTGAAGTCATTGGCAGTGTAGAAAAATTACGCGGCTTCATTCAAATTATGGAAACCTATGGTATTCTTGAAATTGCCAAAACAGGTATCACCGCTATGAGCCGTGGAGAAAAAATGTAGGAGCTGATAACGTGGGGCGTGAATTACTCCATTATGAAAATGTCTGCTTTCGCCGTGATGGTAGACCTATTTTAGATAATGTAAATTGGCATATAGAGGACGGTGAACATTGGGCTTTATTAGGGCTTAATGGGGCTGGTAAATCGACGCTGCTCAGCATGATACCTGCTTATCAAATTCCCACAACGGGTACTTTACGTGTGTTTGGCAAGGAATTTGGTAAATATGCGTGGCCCAAAATCAAGGCTAGACTAGGATTTGTTAGCTCTGCGCTTGGACAATTTCAGTCAACCTTGGATAAACAAGTCGTTGAAGATATCGTTATTTCTGGTGCATTTAGTAGTATTGGTATATACCAAGAGGTAGCACCTGAGGTGCGCCAACGAGGTATGCAATTATTATCTGAATTTGGACTAGACTATTTGGAAGGTCATCGTTTTCGCACCTTATCTGCTGGCGAACAGCGCCGGGTATTGTTAGCGAGGTCTATTATGGCAAATCCAGAATTATTGATTTTGGATGAGCCTTGCTCTGGTTTGGACTTACCAGCGAGGGAGCAGTTTTTACGCACCGTATCCACTTTGGTAGCTGAGCAGCAGACACCGATTATCTATGTGTCACATCAAATTGAAGAGATACTATCGTTTATTACTCATGTAGCTATCTTGCGAGAGGGTAAGATGATTCATGCAGGTCCTAAACACAAGGTACTAACTGATGATATTTTATCTGATGTCTTTGGACTTTCCGTACAAGTTGTATGGAAAGATGATCGTCCATGGGTGATGGTTCGCTAGTTATCAAATTTTTTTATCAGAGGCTTAAAACTCGGCTTACTGATACTAAATTAATGTACGCCACATCTTGCAAAAATTTGTTAGATTGTGTACAGTATATATAATCTATATTCTATTGAATATGTTTGGAGGTTGTCTAATATGGCAGGTAAAATTTTAGGTACTACAGTTTATTATGATGCAGATTGTAATTTAAGCAAATTGGAAGGCAAAAAAATTACAGTGTTAGGTTACGGTTCCCAAGGTCATGCTCATGCATTGAACTTGAAAGAAAATGGTATGGACGTAACAATTGGTCTTCGCGGTGGTTCTTCTAGCTGGAAAGCGGCTGAAGAAGCAGGTCTTACAGTAAAAGAAACTGCAGAAGCCGTTAAAGGCGCTGATATCGTTATGGTATTGATTCCAGACGAATTGCAAGCAGACGTATATGCACAAGATATTGCTCCAAACTTGAAACAAGGTGCGTACTTGGCATTTGCTCATGGCTTTAACATTCACTTTGGTAAAATCGTACCTCGTGAAGACATCAATGTATTCATGGTAGCTCCTAAAGGTCCTGGTCATTTAGTTCGTCGTACATACCAAGAAGGTTCTGGCGTTCCTTGTTTGTACGCTGTAGAAAAAGACCCATCTGGCGATACTGAAGAAGTGGCATTAGCATGGGCATCTGGTATCGGTGGTGGCCGTTCTGGTATTTTGGAAACTAACTTCAAATCCGAAACTGAAACTGACCTCTTTGGTGAACAAGCTGTATTGTGTGGTGGTGTTACTGAGTTGATCAAAACTGGCTTTGAAGTATTAACTGAAGCTGGTTATGAACCTGTTAACGCTTACTTCGAATGCTTGCATGAAATGAAATTAATCGTAGACCTTATCTACGAAGGTGGCTTCCAAAAAATGCGCCACTCCATCTCCAACACTGCTGAATACGGCGATTACCATGCAGGTCCTCGCGTAATCACTGCAGATACTAAAAAAGCTATGGAACAAATCTTGGCGGATATTCAATCTGGTAAATTTGCTGATGAATTCTTAGCAGATTCTAAAAATGGTCAAAAATTCCTTAAAGAACATCGTGAAGCAGCTGCTAATCATCCAATTGAACCAGTTGGCGCAGAACTTCGCAACTTGATGAGCTGGTTAAAATAAGAGTATTACTTAGGTAATCTTTTGTGAGATTATATGCTTATTAAAAGCGACCCCGTAAGGGGTCGCTATTTTTTATCTTTTCTTACATTATTTTGGGCCATCTTGACGATTACATCGAAAATATTGGAATCAAATATGGTATAATAAAAAGTAATATTTGAAAGGAGTGTAGCATGGATTTTTACACATTAGCCTATGTTGAAAGTCAGGCTGTAATAGGTCAAACTTGGGGCTTTATTATAATTGTAGCTGTTCTGTTAGCATTACTCATTTTGGGAGTACAAGTATTGCGAAATGGTTTTACTAGTCGCTATCGTGACCTGATGATTATATTGTCTTTAATCGTAGTGTTCTTCTTAGGGCTTGAATACCAAGAGTATAATCGGATGAAAACCTATTCTGAGGACTCCTCTCGTATGGCTCAATTTTTACATTCTTTTAGTTCAGATCGTTCCGTACCGAGCGACCAATTGGCGGTTAACTCCTTAAAGATTCGTAATGGTATGATTTTAAAAGTAAGTGACGCTTACTATGAGGTTCAATTTAATCCAGAATTTTCAACCTATACTATTACACGTGTTTATAAGGTAAGCCCTATAGATCGAATTCACGATAAAGAGGATGCATTACAATAAGGAGGACCACATATGACAGAAGCTATGGCCGTCTATGGGATGGTCTTTGCAAAACTCGCCATCGGTCTCTTGGCGATTATTTTACAAATCAATTTAATGGGTAAGGGCAATTTAGCCCCAACCTCTGCCTTAGATCAACTGCAAAACTACGTACTTGGTGGTATTATCGGTGCCATTATTTACAATGATCAAATTGGTATTTTACAATTTATGTTAGTCCTTATTTTATGGACTATCCTCGTAATGACTCTTAAGTTTTTAAAAGGGAATCTTCGTATTTTTAAAGCAATTCTTGATGGTCATCCAGTTATAGTAATCGAAAAAGGTCATATTCTAACAGAAGAATGTATGCGTTATGGTATACAAGCGGCTGAACTTAAATTAAAACTTCGTGCTGCCGGTGTTCAATATGTTACGGATGTTAAGCGTGCCGTATTGGAGCAAAACGGTCAGCTCAACGTGGTTCAATTCGGTGAAGATAATATCCGATTTGATCTTATCGATGATGGTCAAATTAATCAGTTTACCCTCGATGTAATTGAAAAAGATAGAGAGTGGCTTGAACAAGAAATCCAAGCTCAAGGATACTCTGTTAAGGATATATATATTGCAGAATATAAAGATGGAAAAGTTGTTGTATATCCTTACGAAAGAAAACATCGTCCACAAATTGTAAGCACTCTTAAAAGTAAGACCAATTATACTAAAGATAAATTGAAATCTAAATTATAATATCTATTGCTCTTATAGTATAGGCGAGATACGTATTTCGTAGTCTTATAAATATATAAATAATATATATAATGTTATTAAGCCCACTATTCGTAGTGGGCTTATATAGAAAGGAAATTAGTGAATCGTAAAGATTTAATAGATCGATTACAAGAATTATATAAAGATGAAGATAGTCGGGTAACAGTAAATCCTCATGCAGGGCAAAAGGTGGCCATCGTCTATCCAAATACATACTTCGTGGGCATGAGTAATCTTGGACTTCATATCATTTATGAGGAAATCAATTTGCGAAATGATAGCGTTTGCGAACGGATTTTCTTGCCTGAGAAAAAGGAATTAGAAGCTTACGATAAGACTAAGACTCCCCTTATGAGCGTTGAAACACAACGGCCTATGCATCAATTTGATGTAGTCGCTTTTGATGTTACCTTTGAAATGGACTATTTCCATATTCCTTTGATGTTGCGTCATGGCCGAGTCCCTATCATGGGAAAAGACCGTACCGAGTTTGATCCTATCGTTATTGCAGGGGGCCCTTGTGCGACCTTCAACCCTGAGCCTTTTGCTGATTTTATTGATGCTTTCATCATCGGTGAAGGGGAAGGCATCGTAAGTCGTGTACTAGATATCATTCGAGATGGAAAAATGGAAGGCTTGGATCGCCATACTATTTTACGTCAATTAGCGGATATATCGGGCGTGTATGTACCATCCTTATATGTGCCGATTTACAGTGAAGACGGTGAATTTAAAGGCTATGATATTGCAGAGGGCGTGCCTAAAACGATTAAACGGCACTTTGAAATGCTCACTAGCGGTGGTGAAACGGTAGTGGCTACGAACTATACTGAATTTGGTGCTATGTATATCATTGAAGTAGCCCGTGGGTGCGGTCGTCATTGTCGCTTCTGTATGGCTGGGTATTGCTTCCGCGTACCTCGTGTACGTCCTTTAGACATTTTGAAAGAAGGCGTAGAGCGCGCAGAAAAGCTAGGTAAAAAGGTAGGCCTCATGGGCGCTGCTATCTCGGATTATCCTGAGGTAGACGAACTCGTTAATTATATTCGCTCTAAAGATATGCGTTACTCTTGTGCATCCTTGCGTGCTGACTCGTTAACACAAGCCGTGGTGGATGGACTAGCGGATAGTGGACAAAAGACGATTACCATTGCGCCAGAAACGGGCAGTGAACGTTTGCGTCGGGTCATTAACAAGGGAATCAGTGAAGAGCATTTACAAAATGCAGCCACCTTATCTGCGAAGTCAGGTATTCAGCATATGCGCTTGTATATTATGATTGGGTTGCCAACGGAAACCGATGAGGACATTGAGGCTATTGTAGGTCTTGCGGAAAGAACACAGGCTCATATGGAAAAAGTAGGCTGTAAAGGTCGTTTAACGCTCAGTATTAATCCGTTTATTCCTAAACCTTTTACACCGTTCCAATGGATGGCCATGGATAACCAAAAAGTGGTGGAGAAAAAGTTACAATACATAAAGAAAGCATTGCAAAAGAATCGCCGCATCGAGGTTCTCGTAGAGTCGCCTAAAGAGGCGTATATTCAAGGCGTTCTTGCTCGTGGGGATCGCCGCTTAGGCGCTGTTATTGCAGCATGTGCAGCCGATCGAGGCAGTAAATCTTTTAAGTCCGAAATGAAGGCTGCTGGCCTGGATATGGATAATATGAATTATCGTGAACGCAGTTTTGATGAATTCTTGCCGTGGAGCCATTTAGACATGGGCATGCAGGAGGGGTATCTTGAAATGGAATGGCAACGATCCCTCGATGAAGCATATACCCCTCCATGTGCAGCAGGTTGTAAACGCTGTGGCGTTTGTAAATAGGAGGAACAGATGAATCAATCTGTAAAACGTATAGATGTGAAAGGCCCTCATGGAACATGGTCTTATGAGGCGCCAAGCTGGGTTGATCGATTTCCTATTGTAATGGGCGATACTTATCGTCATGGTGGCGTATCTAAAGCCCCTTATGAATCATTAAACCTAGCGTTTCATGTAGGGGATGAAGCTCAAAGCGTACGAGAAAATCGAGCTATTATTGTGAAATATTTAGGTGTTGAACCAAACCGTATTTCTTGTGGCAATCAAGTCCATGGTTTAAAGGCTGTAGAAATCACAGAAGACCTTGTTGGGGCAGGTGCTTTTGGAGAAGATACCGCTATCGATGATTGTGATGCGGTATTTACAAATCTACCGCATGTGCCATTATTTCTGTTCACAGCAGACTGCGTTGGCGTAGGTATTTACGATGCTAAACATCATGCGATTGCTACGGCGCATGCAGGTTGGCGTGGTGCCATTGGCCGTTTACCAGTCCTTACCATTGAGGCCATGAAAGAGGCGTATGGGACCGAGTTCAAAGATTGCTATATATATCTTGGGCCTAGTATTGGACCTGAGTCTTTTGAAGTAGATGTAGAACTAGGTAAACGCTTTGAATTGGCTTGGAGAGATATGACAGACCGAGATTCATCTGATGTTGTCAATTATTCTGCTGATAAATTGGACAAGGCTTATATCAATTTATGGAACTTTATTGGTGAGGATCTCGTTGTAAATGGCGTTCCTCCAGAGAACATCACGATTGGTGGTACCGATAGTGTAACGGAAGTAGATTGTTATTCCTATCGTCGAGAGGCAGGTCGAACCGGTCGTATGGCTTTATTTGCGATGTTACAAGAACGATAAAACTCGACTTTCACAGGAATCATAATAACGTATGATATTTTTATTATATTTGCTTGGATTTGTGGAGGGGATAGCCTTAAATCATGTACATTTGACCTTAAATACTATATAATAAAATAGTCTATACAAATATATTTGATGATTATGATATATAGATTGAAGGGGGCATTCACATGATTGAAGAATCCCTACACGCTATACAGCAGCGCATGGCTGATGCTATGGCGCGTGTTGGTCGCGTAGATACAGCATTATTAGTGGCAGTTACAAAGAATCACCCTGTGTCGGCTGTGGAAGAGGTCGCACGGCTCGGTGTCACTCATGTAGGGGAAAATCGAGTACAAGAAGCCAAAGAAAAACAGCTAACCTATAAGGGGCCACAATTAACATGGCATTTAATTGGCCATTTACAGGTCAATAAGGTGCGTCAAGCGGTTCCTATGTTTGATTTAATTCATTCTGTGGATAGCCGTAAATTATTAGATGAAATCGAAAAGGTTGCTACAAAGCACGACAAGATACAAGATGTATTATTGCAAGTCAATGTGGCCCGCGAAGCTTCTAAAACGGGAATGACCGTTGAAGAGTTTCCAGAAATACGAGACTATGCAAAAACATTGCCTCATGTACGCGTACGAGGCTTGATGTGTATGGCACCATTTTTCGATGATCCACAGGAAGCTCGTCCAATCTTCCGCGTAGCGAATGCCTTGTTTGAGGATATGAAACGCTACTTTGAAGAAGGGCAGATTCAATATTTATCTATGGGGATGACTCACGACTTTGAGGTCGCTTTGGAAGAAGGGGCTAACATCGTTCGTGTAGGCACAGCAATTTTTGGGGAACGTGTATATTATTAAGGTTCGGGTTACCTGATAATCGGAAGCGTTAATTGTATTAGGAGGAAATCCAAATGGCATTGGGAGATTATTTAGACAAAGCAAAAAACTTATTCTTAGGCAGAACTGATGATGACTATGAATATGATGATTACGAATACGAAGATGAAGAGGAATACGAAGCTGAACCTACCCCAGTAGCAACAGCGGCTCCCGTGTCCGGCGCATCTGAATTTCATCCACGCAAGGTAGGAGGCCAATCTACGATGACACAACGTCCAACAGCTATGAAAGTAGTTGTAATTGAACCAAAAGTATTTGAAGACTCTGAAAATATTACACATCAATTGCGCGACATGCGTCCTGTATTGATTAATTTTGAAAATACAGACCCTCATGAAGCAGCTCGTATTGTAGATTTCGTATCTGGTGCGACCTATGCATTGGATGGCAAATTGGAAAAAGTAGGTAAAGACATTTTCATGTGTGTACCTGTAAATATTTCCATTGATTATAATGACAATGAAAGCAACACAACTGAGCAAAACGAATACTCTTGGGAAAACAAATAATCTCTCTATAAATGGTGGTGATAACTATGTTAGGTAAAACCCTATGTATAGGCGTTGGCTCAATGGGTGGCGCTCTATTGCGTGGAGCATTACAGCATGGTGTGTTGAAAGCACGTGATACACACATTCTAGTGCGTCGCGAAGAACAATGTAAGGCTCTTACAGAGGAGCTTGGTGTAGTAGGTTTTACTACATTGCCCAATGTAAACGAGTATAACACTATTCTATTGGCTGTAAAACCACAAGTGTTACCATCTGTGTTAGAGACTTTAAAAGAAGTACCTTATGGGACTGTTATGATTTCTGTTGCCGCAGGTGTCACCTTAGATACTCTTGATGCGGCGATTCCACAAGCTAACTGGTTTAGAGCTATGCCAAATACACCGGCTTCTATCGGTGCTGGCATGACGGCACTCGCCGGGGATGATGTGAATACTGACCTCGGTCGTGCTGTACAAGCCTTATTTGAAGCTGTAGGCGAGGTAGCAGTGGTGAGCGAAGCCGATTTAGATCGCTTAGGAGCGTTATCTGGTGCGGGCCCTGGTTATATGTTTGTCATCCTTGATGCATTGGCTGATGCGGGCGTTCGCATTGGTTTACCACGTCAGTTGGCTATAAAGGCGGCGGCTCAAACAATGTACGGCGCTGGTAAGATGGCTCTTGAAAGTGGCAATCATCCAGCGGTACTACGAGATCAAGTGACAAGCCCAGGTGGCACTACCATTGCCGGTATTGGTGCTATGGAAAAAGGTGGACTTCGCAGTGCTCTCCAAGATGGCGTAGTAGCATGTCTTGCTCGGTCGAATGAGTTGGGGAAATAATTTTGGCAGATACTAGTAAATTAATACGATATTTCGAGGCCAGTGGCAGTGGCGAGGAAGCTCGTCGCATGCTAGATTTGGCTGAGCAGGTCGTAAAAGGTCGTCCCTATCGTGTGGCGGACTTTACGAGTCCTGCAGGCCTTGTTATTGCAGATGCTATTAAGGCTAATTACCCACAGTTAACAGTTAAAACTGATGGTGGCTATGAAGGGGCGGAACGCATTCGTATCGCTTTCGTAGACAGCGACTTTAACGGTACTGTGGATATGGGCATTCGCGCCCTTAAGGTGAATTGGGACCCTCGGTTCCGATTGCTCACTCATCGCGATGTGCTTGGCTCCTTAATGGGCCTAGGCATTGATCGCTCCAAATTTGGGGACGTTATCGTCCAACAAGGGGGCGCTCAGATTATGGTGGATGAAAGCGTGGCTGATTTCGTAATTCAAAACTTTACGAAAATTGCTATGGTTTCCGTATCTGTAGAGGCTATTGAGTTATCAGATATAGCACCAAAAGAAGAAAAAATTAAAGAAGTCCGCACTACTGTTGCCTCTTTGCGCTTAGATGCGGTAGCCAGCTCTGGCTTTAGTGTATCGCGCACTAAACTAGTGAGTGCTATCAATGCGGGCTTATTACAAGTAAACTGGCAACCAGCTAAGGGGGCATCCCAAGAAGTTAAAGAAGGGGATGTTATATCCATGCGTGGTCGTGGCCGAATGAAGGTAGAAGCTATTACAGGTACCTCTCGTAAAGGGCGTATCGGCGTATATCTGAAACGATTTATGTAGGCAGTTGAAAATCGGCTTGACCATCAAGCCGATTTTTTTGTATATAGTAGGACAGCCATGGTATCCATAACATTTCAACCTACAACTGAAGATATAATCCTATTCGTAGGCGGCGGAGAAGTAGCGGAACGACGGATGCAGCTTTTTATTGAGGAGCCTTGCCAAATTGTCGTTATCGCTCCTGCTGTAACGGATACGATTAGCCAATGGGCAAAGGAAAATCGCATCACTTGGTGTGATCGGGCTTTCACAATGGACGACGAAGAGCATATTATTTCGAGTAGTTTGCTGTTTATCTGCACAGATAATCATGAACTAAACGATACCTTGTATGAGCTAGGAAAAAAACATCGTGTGTGGACAAATCGCAGTGATGATCCGAGCGCGTGTAGCTTTACTGTGCCGTCATCCCTTGAACTCGGCGATCTTCATATTGCTATTAGTGCCAATAATGTAGGCCCGCGTATCAATCGTCTCGTACGACAAGATATGATGAATCGTTATGGTCAGTTGCAAAAGGCTATGCCTAGACTTAAAATATTTAGAGAAGAAGTAAAGTTACTACTTCCTACTCCAGAGGCTCGACAGAAATTTTGGCGAGACAATCTGACGGTAGAAACATTTGAAGCCATTCTCAAGGGAGAGTGGATGATTATAGAGGAGAAACTAAACTATGCAATTAGTGGTATTAGGTCTAAATCATAGAAGTGCCGCTGTAGAGGTGCGTGAACGTTTCTCGTTTGATAAAGACGAGGTAGTTGCCGCACTAAATCGCCTCTATGAATTTGACTGTATCTCAGAATGCGTTATATTATCCACCTGTAATAGAACGGAAATTTATGCTGCTTTAGAAGGTGTAGAATTCCCGAAGGATTACATGTTGGCAGTGTTAAAAGATTTAAAAGGAGCAGATCATATCGATGCAGATGCATTCTTCTTCTACGAAGAACGAGATTGTATTGAGCATCTATTCCGTGTTTCTGCTAGTCTTGATTCCCTTGTGTTAGGGGAAGGCCAAATCTTGAGCCAATTAAAAGGGGCTTATATTCAGGCTTATAGCGCAGGCTGTACGGGAACAATTTTTAATATTTTATTCCAACGGGCTATTAGCGTTGGTAAAAAGGTACGTACTAATACGGGCATTGCTAATACGCCTGTATCTGTTAGTTACACGGCGGTCAATCTTGCGGAGGACAGTTTAGATAAGCCATTATCCGAAGCTACAGTACTTATTTTGGGTGCTGGTACGATGAGTGAATTGACAGCTACTCATTTACAAGCGAAGGGTGTAAAAACGATTTTCGTATCTAATAGAACCTTTGCTAAGGCTGAAATGTTAGCGGAACGCTTTAATGGTAAAGCTGTTAAGCTCGATAACTTTGTAGAGTATGCTAAAGATGCGGATATTCTTATCACATCTACAGGGGCACCGCATTATATTATTACTGAAAAAGAAGCGAAGAAAATTACGACTCTTCGCAAGGGTGAACCAATCGTTATGATCGATATAGCGGTACCTCGTGATATCGATCCTGCGGTGGCAGACTTGGACGGTATTTATCTATTTAATATTGATTCTCTTGAAAGTGTAGTAGAAGAAAACAAGGCACAACGAGAAGAGGAAGCTCGTCGTGCAGAGCCTATTATTCATGATGCTATTGAAGAGTTGTTGGATAAATTGAGTTATTTAACAGTGCGTCCGATGATGGCATTGCTTACAGAAAAGGCAGAACGGATTCGCCGTCGTGAGTTACATCGCGCATTAGCTAAATTGCCAGATATTTCCGATAAGGAGCGCCGTGTTATGGACTCGATGAGTCGCATGATCATCCGTAAAATGTTGCGTGAACCGATGATTCACTTCAACGAAATTGCTGGTACAGAGGAAGAAGGCTTGTACTGGGACTTATTCAAAGATATGTTTAATCTTGAGAAAGAAGGCTAATGCCATGAGAAATCATATTCGAATCGGCACGCGAAAAAGTGCCCTTGCCCTATGGCAGGCTGAACATATTAGTACAGAATTACAACGTCTGTACCCAAATATTACGGTAGAGCTGGTTCACTTTAATACAAAGGGTGACCGTATCTTAGAGAAACCACTGGCTCAAGTTGGTGGTAAAGGTTTATTTACTGCTGAATTGGAAGCGGCTATGCATAAAGGCGATATCGACATCGCCGTACATAGCTTAAAGGACATGCCTACAGAGTTGCCTGAAGGCCTTACTCTTGGTGCCATCTCCGCTCGTGAAGTACCTTATGATGCACTAGTGAGTCCTGTGTATAAAACACTGGACAAATTGCCACAAGGCGCTCGTGTTGGTACCAGTAGTTTGCGCCGTCAAGCTCAATTGCTACATGTTCGCCCTGACCTAAAGGTAGAGGTGATTCGCGGTAATGTGCAGACTCGTTTGAGCAAAATTGAAACGGAAAAGCTAGACGGTGTTATCTTGGCTCAAGCAGGCCTTAAGCGATTGGGGTTAGAAGACCAAATTACACAAGTCTTCAAGGCCGACGAAATGATTCCTGCCGTTGGACAAGGGGCACTCGCTATTGAGTGTCGTGCCGACGATACGGAAATGCTTGACATGTTGGATCCTATCAACGATGAAGCAACGCGCTATGCCGTTGAAGGGGAGCGCAGTTTCTTGCGTCAATTAAATGGTGGTTGTCAAGTGCCAATGGGCGTACATGGCACCATCAATAAAGGTCAATTGACTTTAAAGGCTATGATTGCATCCCTCGATGGAAAAACTGTGTACGAAGGGGAAATCTCTGGTCCCGCTAAAAAGGGCGAGATCCTTGGTAAAAATCTTGCAAAAGCCTTATACGAAGAAGGGGGCAAACGTATTGTGGATGCTCTCATAGAGGAAGGAATCATAAAATGACAGGTATGGTATATCTAATTGGTGCGGGCCCTGGCGATGTTAAACTTATCACTGTAAAAGGTCGTGAATGCATCGAAAAGGCAGATGTAATTGTATATGATTATTTAGCGGATGCTCATCTGTTAGAATGGGCACGTCCAGATGCTGAATTGATTTACGCTGGTAAGCAATGTAAAGATCACACAATGCATCAATGGGAAATCAATGAGCTATTAGTCCAAAAAGGTAAAGAAGGCAAAATTGTAGCGCGTTTAAAAGGCGGGGATCCACTCGTATTTGGTCGCGGCGGTGAAGAAGCGATGGCTCTTGGCGAAGCTGGTGTACCATTTGAATTCGTGCCAGGCGTAACATCTCCTATCGCAGCGCCTGCTTATGCGGGTATTCCTGTAACACAACGCGCTATGGCCACATCCTTTGCGGTTGTAACAGGTCATGAAGATCCTACAAAAGCGGTATCCGGTATCCATTGGGAAGGCCTTGCTACGGCGGTAGATACACTTTGCTTTGTAATGGGTGTCGGCAACTTGCCTGTCATTGCCGAAAAGTTGATGGCTCATGGCCGGGCAGCTTCTACACCTGTAGCGCTTGTTCGGTGGGGAACAAAAACAGTACAAGAGGTATTGGTTTCCACCCTCGAACATGTCGTTGAAGATGTAGCAAAGGCTAAATTGAAAGCACCAGCTATCATCGTAGTAGGTGATGTAGTAAACCTTCGTGAAAAATTACAATGGTTCGATAATAAACCTTTATTTGGCAAAACTGTTGTAGTCACACGCGCTCGCTCCCAAGCAAGTGCATTCCGCGAAAAATTAGCGGCTCAAGGCGCTAATGTAGTGGAAGCAGCAGCAATTAAAACATCTCCATTGGAATTGTTTGAGGAAGATAAACGTATCATCAATAATACAAAACAATACCAATGCATCGTCTTCACATCTAGTGAAGGGGTTCGCTACTTCTTCGATGCTCTTTATAAAGAAGGCAAAGATACACGTGCGTTAGGCAATTCTAAGGTGGCAGCTATCGGCTGTGCTACGGCTCGTGAACTTCATAAATATGGCATCGTACCGGATATTATTCCTGTAGATTACAAGGCAGAATCTGCTGTAGAGGCACTAGAAGAAGAACTCAGTGCAGGGGATTCCGTATTGTTGATTCAACCAAAGGTAGCACGCGATGTAATTCCACGCTGCTTGCGTCATCGCGATATGGATGTAGATATCTTGCGTTTGTATGAAACGACACAAGATACATCTCAACAAGAAGCATTAGTAACAGCGTTAACAGAAGGCACAGTAGATTATATTACCTTTACAAGTTCTTCTACTGTAACAAATACAATCCAATTATTGGGCGACAATGCACTAGAGCTATTAGGCAATACTAAAGTGGCTTGCATCGGTCCAATTACGGCTGCTACGGCTATGAGTGCAGGTCTTAAACCGGCTATCATTAGTGATGTATATACAACTGATGGCTTAGTAAACGCTATTGTAAAAGACATTTAGGAGGATTACATGTACGATTTAACATACCGTCCTCGCCGCTTGCGTATCAATCCAGAAATGCGAGATTTGGTACGCGAAACGACACTCGACGTAACTGATTTAATTTATCCATTATTTATCGTGCCTGGTGAAGGTATCAAAAAAGGAATCGACACATTGCCAGGTCAATATCACTTGTCTGTTGATGAGGCTGTGAAAGTAGCGCAAGAGGCTTATAATCTTGGTGTGCGTGGTGTAGAAATCTTTGGTATTCCTACATATAAGGATGAGCAAGGTTCCTCTGCGTGGGATATGTCCCAACCTGTACAACAAGCCATCAAAGCCATCCGTGCAGCTGTACCAAACCTATTGGTCGTAGCTGACGTGTGCTTGTGCCAATATACTACAACAGGGCATTGTGGCATGATTGATGACCATGAAATCTTGAACGATGAAACATTGCCTTTGCTTTGTAAAGTTGCGGTAAGCCAAGCGGAAGCAGGTGCACATATGGTGGCTCCATCCGACATGATGGACGGCCGTGTAGGTGCTATTCGTGAAGCCCTTGATGCGGCAGGCTATACCAATGTATCCATTATGAGCTATGCGGCAAAATACGCATCTGCTTACTATGGTCCGTTCCGCGGTGCTGTTAATTCTGCGCCAAAATTTGGTGACCGTAAATCTTATCAAATGGACCCGGCCAATCGCTTGGAAGCTTTCAGAGAAATTGAACTCGACATCGCTGAAGGTGCGGATATTATCATGATTAAACCGGCCTTGTCCTACTTGGACATCGTTCGTGAAACGCGTGACCGCTATGAATTGCCGGTTGCAGTATACAATGTATCTGGCGAGTATGCGATGGTAAAATCCGCTGCAGCGGCTGGTCTTATCGACGAAGAACGCCTCGTTATAGAAACAATGCTTTCCATGAAGCGTGCTGGTGCTAAAATCATCATTACGTACCATGCCTTAGATATTGCTAAATGGTTACAACAATAAGGAGGAACTATGTTCCAACTCGGTAAATCTGAAAAGGCCTTTAACGAGGCTAAACGTTATATGCCTGGCGGCGTAAATAGTCCTGTTCGTTCCTACCGTAGTGTAGGATCTAACCCTCCGTTTATCAGCAGCGCTAGCGGCAGCCGTATTTATGATATCGATAACAACGAATACATCGACTATGTGTTGAGCTGGGGCCCTATGATTTTGGGCCATGCGAACCCTGAAGTTATTGCGAGCTTACAAGAGGCGATTCCTCGCGGCACTAGTTATGGTGCGCCTACACTACTAGAAACAGAATTGGCTAAAAAGGTGCAAGCCTTCATGCCATCTATGGAGGTTATCCGCCTCGTTAACTCTGGTACAGAGGCGACTATGAGTGCTTTGCGCGTAGCTCGTGGCTATACTGGTCGCGATCGGATTGTGAAATTCGTTGGTTGTTACCATGGTCATAGCGATGCACTCTTGGTAAAAGCTGGCTCTGGCCTTGCTACCTTTGGCGTGCCAGATAGTCCTGGCGTTCCTCAAGGCGTAGCAGAAAATACAATTACTTTACCGTACAACGACTCTGATGCGGTTCGCAAATTATTCGACGAGATTGGCGATACTATTGCAGCTATCATCGTAGAACCAGTTGCAGGCAATATGGGCTGCGTGCCTCCAGAACCAGGCTTCCTTGAAACCTTGCGAGAAGTGACTAAGACTCATGGCGCAGTATTGATCTTTGACGAAGTTATGTGTGGCTTCCGCGCTAGCAGCGGTGGTGCACAAAAACGTTACAATATTAAACCAGACCTTACATGCCTTGGTAAAATCGTTGGCGGTGGCATGCCACTTGCTGTATTTGGTGGCTCTCGTGAGATTATGAACCAAATCGCACCAGCTGGTCCTATTTATCAAGCTGGTACATTGAGTGGTAACCCGATTGCCGTTACCTCTGGTCTTGCCACATTATCTATTTTGCAACGGGATCCAACTATTTTTAAACAAGTAGAAGATACGACAATTGCCCTTTGTGAAGGCTTTGAACGTTTGGCAGCACAATACAATGTGCCTGTTGTAGTGCAACGAGTAGGCTCCATGTTTACCATCTTCTTCACTGATAAACCAGTTAAGAACTTTGAAGATGCAGCAGCTTGCAACGAAGAACAATTCAAAATGTTCTTCCACCATAATTTGAGCCATGGTATTTACTATGCGCCAAGTCCTTATGAAAGCAACTTCGTATCTATCTGCCATAAGAGCAGTGAAATCGAACGCACATTAGCTGTAGCTGATGAAGCTTTCAAAAAAATTAGTGATACACTACTATAAAAATGAGTGATACACTATTATAAAATATATAGTTTGTAGTTATTTATGTATCGATGTAGGTGATGAACATGCAGTTTTATAAGAACTTAAAGCGTGCTCGCGTGCGCATGGGCAAAAGCCAAATCGAAGTAGCAAAGGCCGTAGGTATCAGTAATGCGGCGCTTTCAAATTACGAAACAGGGTATCGCGAACCAGATTTAGATACACTCTGTGCCCTGTCTCGCTATTATGGATTGACCTTGGATGAGCTGTTAGATGTAAATGGAGAACAACACGAGCCCATCTATGATCTCAGTCCTGTACTCAAAAATAAATACATCGCCTATAAAGGTGAAGTATTTGAGTTGAAAGACTCACAAAAACGTGCGCTCTTGCGTGAGCTAGATAATCTATTTACTAAATTTGAGAAATCAAAAGTAGAAGATAAAAGTAGCAAGCCAAAAACGTACAAACATGGGAATCCACATATCAATCGGGCGGGCCTAGCTAGCAGTGCTGGTAGTCTGGCAGCACGACGAAATATAAAGTAGTGGAATAGACTACTTTGTATATTGAGTGGAACATGTTTATTTGAACAACTGAATTAGAGCAATTATAAAAGCACCATCTATCTTAATAGGAAACGACACATAAGTCGGACCTAGGTAGATGGTGCTTTTCTATTGCCCTAGTGCAAATGCCCGTGCTAAAGCTCTGGCAATCTTTGTTAAGGCTAACTATAAAAATAAATAAAATATAACAATATTAAAATATCAGTTGGTGATATAAGTTAGTTTAATATATAATTGAAATATAGAAGTGAATTGAATATTAACTAGTCTTAAAGGAGACATTATGAAAGTATGGAGTGGTGTAAAATCTATATTAGATCGAACACCTTTTAGGGTAAAATTTTATATTGGTTTTATCTTGTTCGGATTCTTCATAATGGGACTTGTTACTTTGCTTGCGTATATTAATAGACCGGGACAAATACAAAAACTAACAGTATATGAGCAAAAGTTAGTAGGTATATCTGCGTATAAAGTAGGTGAAGAGCACTTTGCTACAGGTAGAAACGGGCAGGTTTATGTTTTTAAAAATACCTATAAACGTGTTACTTTGGAATCAGTAAAGAATATACTTTCAGAAGAAAAGATAAACTGGCGTGAAGTAAATAAGAGTCATATTATAGGATATGATTTAGATGATAATATTTGGGTTGATATTACTCATGATATAAACACAAAGGATGTCATCGTTAAATTAGAAAAAGATAGGTAAAGTTAATATTATATTTAGTATGTATCATTTTAACTATAAGGAGATTTAGTGTATAAATGGAGTTTTTTGATTCTTTACTAAATTTATATAATACTAATTATGAGGTTAAAGATACAATTCAGTCTATAGGTCTTACTATTGCATTTCTTTGTATCCCTGAGTTGATTGGTAATCATGATAGCATAGAATCTTTTACTCCGGCTAAGCCTATAGTGAGACGTGTAGTAAGGATTATTTTAAGTATCCTTTTGATTTTTGCTATATTTACTTTGTTGGGGTTGCTGATGGATAATGGACTATTATAATTCACTAAGTAAAACGGGTTAATGATGAACGTATAGATTTTAAGCTAGAATAAATTAGTGGACAGAGGTATAACTATGATTTATTTTTTTATAAACAAAGTATAAATTTCTAATTATCTTTTTATATTTTCTTAAATGCTCGTAAAGCCTTATTCTATGTGCTTTCGAGTATTTTTACTGTAGGAAGATACTTCACGTTTCTTTGCATATTTCCTCATGTCTTAGCTGTCAGAAGTGGTAAATAAGTAGTAAATTCATTTGTACTACTAAGCAACAAGACGCTCCTGTTGCTTCTCTTTATTCAAGCGTTTCATTTCTGCCATTGCAGAATCGAATGTTGCATGTGCGTAATAGTTCAGCGTCATGGCTATATTAGCATGTCCCATAATGTACTGTAATGCCTTTGGATTCATTCCTGCATTTGCATAGTTGGTACAGAATGTATGTCGCAAACTATGTGGAGTGATGTGTGGCAATTTATCCTCGTTATACTTATTGTATTTCTTAACAAGACCTTTCATCATGCCGTTGTAATCACTTGCCACTTTTGGATAGTTCTTTCTATTAAGAAAGAGAAAATCACTATATCCATCAATCTCAACACGCTTATCATTCTTTCGATTCGCTAACACTCGCTTAAATGCTTGATAGGCTTCTTCAACCATAGGAACTTGACGTTCGCCACTTTTGGTCTTTGGTGTTTCAATGTAGTACCCAATTTCAGTATCTCTCAATAGCTGATGGTCTATATTGACAAGACGATTCTCAAAATCTAAATCTGGAAGTGTCAAACCACCAAACTCTGAAATACGAAGACCTGTTTTTAAGAGTATCAGAATTTCATCATAATTTTTGCTGTAGGTTTTATCAGCTTTTGCAAAGGCTAACAGTTTTTCTTCCTGTTCTTCTGTTAGTACGGTCTTAGGGACAGTATCATCATCAAGAACTGCTTTCAGTTGAAAGTCAAATGGATTCTTCCGAACACAATCATCTTGTATAGCAATATAGAATGAAGCCTTTAAAGAACGTTTGTAGTTATTGATGGTTTGATAAGCATAACCATTTTCACTCATTCTAATAGCCCATTCTTTAGCGTCTGATGGCTTAATACTGTCAATACTTCTTACACCTAACTTGTCTTTCTTCAAAATATCCATAAGATATTTGCGTCCAGTTTCAGTGTTTTTTCTAACCTTTGGTCTTTGAGCGTTCTGTTTTGCGTAAAGCTGGCAGAGTGTCATTTTCTTTCCTACAACATCAATACCATCATGAATGTCTTTCTGTAACTCTGCGATTTTCTCTCTAAGTGAGATACAATCACGCTTTCCTGCTGGTACTCGGTCTGTAGCCACAAGTTTCCACGAGTAAACAAATTGCGGTTCTCCAAATGAATCTATATATTTGTATAAGTATCTTCCGTCTTTTCGTTGGCTCTCTCCAGTCTTTAAGATTCGACCTTTATTGTCACGTCTTTTTTCTGACATGGCATTTGCTCCTTTCCTTTATGGAAAGAGCCTTGATACGACTTAATACTATTTTATCATATACAAGACCCTTTGGCGACGCTAGATTGCGTCCAATGTATCTATAATTTTTTCAAATTGTTTTCGTTTAATCTGAATACGATTGCCATTCATAATCAGCCAATTTGCATTTTTATTTTCCTCTGCCAAGCGTCGTAGCTTGTTTTCGCCAATACGAAAATATTTTGACGCTTCTTCAATGGTTAGGGTATAACGTTCCCAAATAGGAATGTCAGTCTGCTTCATAAAATCCTCCTTTCCAAATCACTTATTTGGATTTCATAAAAGTTGTTTTACCAGCAATCGAACAGCTTTAGCAAAGCTCACGGGAGTTCCACCCCTGCATGGTTATCATGTAGCCATACTCATTGCCTGCGACGGTTTTATCACGCTCGGACTATTGACTGTATGGGAGTATCATTATCACGATAAGAATGTCGTTGCAGGCAATCCTGCTAAAGATTGCTTCTCGGATCACTAACATGAATCGCTCGCTATCTTTATAAGATAGGTCATGGCGGTTAGTTCCGTTGGCTCTTTTCTTATCGAAACGTATTCGATTACTTTTATTCAGTTTTCAAAGAACAATGGCTCGTTAGCCTATCAAAACACATTGAAAGCTCAATATGCTTTGGTGGAATAACAAACCTCCCTGTTCGGGAAGCGTGGAATGGTTTAGCACGCTTCCACGAAAGGAGAGAGGATATTACTTAATTTCAAATGACAAAATCTTTGTAATCAGTCTGGTTTCCATTCTTCCACGTAAGACTTCATCAACGACCATACTTTGATTGCCATATTCATCTTTCATAAGTCGTAGGGAACGCTTCGTTATGTACCCTCTGTAATGATGTAGAATCTGGTTAATCGCTTCGGTATCGCCATCTGTTGCCTTTACAATGAGAGGAAAGGGAATCATAGGATATTGTGTTTTCATTCTTCAAATTCCTCCATAAACTTTTTAATTAAGGCTAGTCCACTGGTTCTATGCCGATAGACAGTAGAACGGTTCAATTTCAACAGGTCTGCAATTTCTGAATCGCTCATGTCCATAAAGTAAAACAGCAGTAGAATTTCACGTTTCTTGTCTGGCAACTCACGTAATGCTTCACTCAACAAATCATTTTCAACGCCTACTGATAACCCATTGAGTGTAAAAATCTGAAAGTCAGTTGAATAGTTATCTGTTGTCGCAAACTGGCTAACAAGATAATCGCCAACATCCGAAAAGGACACCTCACGCTTTGCAATCCTTGAAAGATAAAGCATATAATTCTTTCGCTCGTCTTCCATAGCACGTTTACAGATATAGTCAAACTGATTTTCTATTGTGGTCCGAAAAGAAGATGGTTTCATGTTTCTCACCCCCTTTCTGTCTAGGAAAGGAAGTGAGCCTTGCTCGTTTATCTCCTTTCACTCTTAGTCCCAATGTGAAAGGGGGATTTGTTGCATTACTGATAAATAAACTTTGTAAAAAAGTTCTGAATAGCCAAAAAAGCATATAAACAGATTTATTTCTCTGTTTACATGCTTCTGTTATTCTATCTATATGATTTATAAAACCACATTGGTGGACGTACTTATCTATTGCAGATAGACGACTTTTTTTGACAAGAACCCAATGTAAGGAAATTTATTGTATATGATGTACTTCATGGCGACGTTGACCTCCAACAAACCGCCATTTGGAAGTAATATACAATATTTTAACAGCGTAAATAGCACTACCATATAACGGTTTTTTTTATTGGCGTTTAGTAGTGCTTTTTATTAAATATAAACCTATAAACCATATAACACGTTTTTCTATACCTGTTTTTAATTCAGTAGGAACAGTAAAATGTATAGAGGTGATTTAGTATGCGTAAAAAAGAAGATAAATACGATTTTAGAGCCGTTGGTTTAGCGATTAAAGAGGCTCGAATGAAACGGGGTCTCACTCGTGAACAAGTGGGAACAATGATTGAAATTGACCCACGTTATTTAACAAATATAGAAAACAAAGGACAACACCCAAGTACACAAGTGCTGTATGATCTTGTATCATTACTCCATGTATCTATTGATGAATTTTTCTTACCTACAGATAATTTGATTAAAAGCACTCGAAGGTTACAGGTAGAAAAATACATGGATAGCTTTACAGACAAAGAACTATCCTTAATGGAAGCACTAGCAAAAGGTATCAATGAAGCAAGAAATATTGAAGGCTAGTCAGTAAAATTCAGATAAACAAAAAGAGCCGATAAGATGAGAGTTTCATTTCTCAAATTATCGGCTCTGCGTCTTGGCGTCTGGCTCTTTGATTGTTATTATATTCATTTTTTGAACATTAATTAAAGTTTCGTTCTTACATTTGGGGCAGTATAAAGGGAAATTTTTAAGTATAGTATCCACTCGTATTCGTAGTCTTGTTTTATTTCCACAAATAGGACACAATATCCACTTGTAGTTTATAATAACTATCTCCTCCTTTACACTTTAATTCAAATCTTTATTAAAAAATATTTCATCTTATTTAACAAGAAACCATATTTATATAACAACATAAAATACACTAAGTTATTTTATTATTGTCTTTAGACTGGTTCGCGACGTAGTCGCGAATCATAAAACCACCCGCTATGCGGGTGCGGCAACGAAAGTTATACAAAAAAATCACCTTGCTTAAGTATAATGTAGGTGTTCAAGCCGCATTATATGCAAAAGAAAGGTGATTTTATATGGCAACAAAGACACAGAGCCTTGCGCACACAAAATGGTTATGCAAATACCACATAGTATTTATACCTAAGTATAGACGTAAAGTTATATATAATCAATACAGAAATAGTTTACGTGAAATACTGAGACGTTTATGCGAATATAAGGGCGTCAAGATTATAGAGGGGGAGCTTATGGCAGATTATGTGCATATGCTAGTATTAATCCCACCTAAAATATCAGTTTCATCTTTTATGGGATATTTAAAAGGTAAAAGTGCACTAATGATGTTCGATAAACACGCAAACTTAAAGTATAAATTTGGAAATAGGCACTTTTGGTCCGAGGGTTATTATGTTAGTACAGTAGGTTTAAATGAGGCTACCGTAAAGAAGTATATACGTGAGCAAGAGTTACATGACCAAATGAAAGATAAACTTAGTGTAAAAGAATACGAGGGCCCTTTTAAGGGTAGCAAGTAATACATATCCCCTTTAAGGGGACCGTTACGAGTCAATGGCTATGTGGCTTGAACGTAGTGAAAGCCAGCGCCTTTAGACGCTGGCCTAGTAATACGGGCTTATAGCCCGTGAGCAAACCACCCGTTTTACGGGTGGTTCTGATTATAATTTTATAACTATTTTCAGATATTTTATTTTTTGTTATAATAATATTTAGAAAGGTCTGCTTTGTTTTAAATCGTTTATCTTTATAACTATAATAAATCAAAGTAGTCTTGTTTTTGTTTCCTGGCACTGCAAATACATTACATAATAATCAAGATTTAGCGATTCTTGAATTATTACTATAATGATGTGATAATGATTATTAAGATGAATACTCGCCTGTTTTTAAAAAGGTGTTTTTTACAGAGGGTATATATCTTTTACTTCAATATAGAGAGCGTAATTTTAGTGTAACAGGAGGAATTTAGGAGGGAAGTTATGAATCGGATTTACAAAGTTATTTGGAGTCGGGTGAAAAACTGTTATGTGGTTGTTTCGGAAATCGCTAACAATCGTGGCAAGATCAACGGAAGCACCGGCACAGGTGTGAGCACTCTTTTATGTGCACTTGCATTAGTGGGGAGCGTAGCACCGCCACTAAATGTTGCTCAAGCGGTAAATCCTGCCGGAACAGGGGCAGGTGTAGCCTGGGGTAATGGAGCCTATAGTGGAACCGATCAGCACAATGTGGCGCTTGGTGGTTATGCTCAGGCGAGTGGCACGGTCGCTTTGTCGTTAGGAGCACATAGTGAGTCTACAGGAGCATATTCTACCGCCGTAGGTGGCGGATCACATGCTACCGCTAAAAATGCGGCAGCGATTGGTCCTTGGTCTGAAGCGAGAGCAGAAAATGCGGTTGCTGTTGGTGCGACTGCTAAGTCTTTAGCAGAATATGCGATGGCTGTCGGTGGGGACTCGATGGCTAATGCTAAAAACGCGGTTGCCTTAGGTGCTATCGCCAATGCGTCACAGGAAAATGCGGTTGCCATCGGTTCAAAGGCTGAGTCTAGTGGAGAGTATGCTGCTGCCATCGGTGGCGGCGCCAAGGCGAAAAATAAGCATGCTATTGCTGTTGGTAGCCTCTCTGAGGCTACGGGAGAAGGTTCCTTTGCGGTGGGGAATAACTCAAAAGCTTGGAATAATTATGCTTATGCAATCGGTGGAAGCTCAAAGGCGACAGGTCAGTGGTCTATCGCTATGGGTACGAATGCGACGGCTCAGGAAGATAGCACTGTAGCGATTGGTACTTGGGCAGAGGCGACAAAGGGGCAAGCCACGGCTATCGGTAATCAAGCTAGAGCAAGAGCTATAGGGGCAACGTCTCTCGGTAGACTTTCTTTAGTTAGTGCAGTGGATGGTACTGCGATAGGGTCTTCGACCTCCGTTACGGGCCTAAATGGTACGGCGATAGGTAACAAGGCTAATGTATCAGTAAAGAATGGCGTAGCTATCGGTAATGAAGCAAACGTGGCGAATGAAAATGCCGTGGCTATCGGTGCCGGATCTGAAACTGCAGCAGCGGTTGGTACAGCATCTGAAATGATTAATGGCGAAGTACATAATTTTGCAGGTGCTAACCCTGGTTCTACGGTAAGTGTAGGTAAGGCAGGCGCGGAACGTACTATTACCAATGTTGCGGCAGGTCGCCTTTCCGCTACATCTACGGATGCTGTCAACGGCAGCCAACTATATGCGGTAAATACGGAAGTAAATAAAGGCGTAGTGTATGCAGGTGATGTAAAGGCTGCAGGGGCTAATGATAATAAATTTACTCAAAGATTAGGCGCGCAAACTAATGTTGTTGGTGGCGTGGCTGATGTATCTAAATTGAGTGATAACAATATCGGTGTAGTATCCAATGGATCTAATACACTAAATGTTAAATTGGCTAAAGAACTACAAGGCTTGACTAGTGTAACGACCGGCAATACCGTAATGAACACTGATGGTGTGACTATCACCGGAGGTCCGAAAATCGTAAAAGACGGTATTGATGCGGGCAACAAACAAATCACAAACGTTGCCAGCGGCGGAGATGTCATTACAAACGGC
>NZ_QTLR01000007.1:0-66196 GCF_003602765.1 Veillonella sp. AF36-20BH | reverse complement strand
CTACGGGCTTATAGCCCGTGAGCAAACCACCCGTTTTACGGGTGGTTCTGATTGAACATATATCGTACTTTATCTATCCGACTATTTGGACGACGGGGCTGGCAAACAGGTTCACCGGTAGTAACATGGTACCCTTTTAACTCTGTTAAACAAACACTACGTCCATTTGTAAAGAAAGTTAAATCACTACGATATTCTTGAATACACCGAGCAGGGATTTCTCCACTAAGAATGACCTCATTATTTTTCAATTGAGTGTCTACGATGTTCGCACAATATTTAGGAGCATCGTTGTATGCTCGTGAAAGATATTCCTGTGGCGCATAAATTTTAAAACTAAGATATGGCTCTAACAATTCTGTTCCAGCTTTTTTTAAGACTTGTTCCAATACAATAGGAGCAAGCATCCGAAAATCTGCTGGGGTACTAACAGGGCTATAGTATAAGCCATACTTAAAACAGATTTTACAGTCCGTCACATTCCAACCATACAATCCTTGTTCACAGCCATAGCGTATCCCCTCCATAACTGCATTTTGAAACGATTGATTTAAGTATCCAAGAGAAACCGAGCTCTCATACTGCATTCCACTTCCCAACGGAAGCGGTGATACAGATAAACCAATGGAAGCCCAGAAAGGATTTGGCGGCACTTCGATGTGAATGGTATATTCTGCATTTTTTAACGGTCTCTCCATATAAATGACTGTAGGCTCTTTTAGTTCTATCTCCACATGATACTTTTCTTGCAACAGTGCACTAATCACTTCCATTTGTACTTTCCCTAAGAAAGAAAGTATAATTTCATGTGTCGTAGAATCCACGTAATATCGTAGAAGCGGATCACTATCTGAGATTTCCAAAAGGGCATCAAGCAACATTTCTCTCTGTTCAGGTTTACTCGGTTCAACAGTTGTTTGTAGTAGAGGGTGCGGATTTTCAATCTTTTTTCTCTGTGGCAATAGTTTTGTATCTCCAAGAACACTATTTAACTTCAAAAACTCATTTTGCAAAATAACAATTTCTCCAGAATAAGCTCTATCAATCTTACATAATTCACCATTTATTGAAGTATACATTTCTGTAACTTTTATTTTTTCTTTTTCTGATACTCTAACCGAATCTCGTAAATGTAGTACTCCACTATAAAGGCGTATATATGCAAGACGTTGTCTTTTTTTTGTATATTCAATTTTGAAAACATTTCCGCAAAGTTCAGACGGACCTCGATGTGTTGATGAATAAAATTTATTAGTAATAACTTCTATAAGGTTATCAATCCCTATATTACTTTTTGCACTTCCATGATAAAGAGGGAACAGAGAACAATTCTGAAATCTTATGCTTTCCTCTTGTTCGAGTTCCAATGCTTCTAATGATTTACCGGACATATATTTCTCTAAAAGGTCATCGTTTCCCTCTATTACCGTATCCCATTGTTCAGATTCGGTAAAGTTCGTCACACACATATTAGGATACAGTTCTACCTTCTGTTTGATTACAATTTCGGCAGAAAGTTTCTCTTTAATATCCTGATAAACCGTTGATAAATCAATTCCATTTTGGTCAATCTTATTGATAAAAAAGATTGTGGGAATCCCCATTTTCCTAAGTGCATGAAATAATATACGAGTTTGTGCTTGTACGCCATCTTTTGCAGAAATCAGTAGAATTGCCCCATCTAAAACTGATAATGAACGATATACTTCTGCTAAGAAATCCATATGTCCTGGCGTGTCTATGATGTTCACCTTCGTATTTTCCCACTGAAAAGAGGTTATTCCTGTCTGAATTGTAATTCCTCTCTGACGTTCTAAAAGCGTATTATCCGTCCTCGTTGTACCTTTGTCCACGCTTCCTAATTCTGTAATCGCTCCACTGTTATATAATAAGCTTTCTGTTAAGGTAGTTTTTCCTGCATCAACATGAGCTAAAACTCCAATATTAATAATTTTCATGTGATTTTCCTCCATTCAAAAACCCAAAAGGGCATAAAAATCCCAGTGATAAATACTTTTATCACTGGGATTTTTATGCATAACCATAGGTATACAAAGCATACAGATATTCTCTGGATACTTTAGAATCACATGATAAAGGTATTCTTAAACTGGGTACAAAAAACTAAGCCCTCCTAAAAAAGGACATCTAATTATTTGTTCCCGCTATCAAATTGACAGTTTATTTAAGAATACCTTGCCGCATATTTATTAACTCCTTTTAAATAGATACTTAAATAATAGCACGTAAGAGCATATTTGTAAAGGAATCTCCAATTTTTTATCAAAGAGAGTACGTGATTACAAAATAGCTGTAATAATGTACCAATATTTGTTATTCTATAATCTTCCAATTACTCCCGTTCTTTTCAAGTACCAAATCAAATTGAGATACCTGCGTTGCTTTGGTCTGCTGGTCGATATACTCCACTGTCAGCGATACCGTGACTTGATTATCCTTACGATTGTGAATAGGATTTACCAGTTCTTGAAAGATGTACTCTTTTCCGATTGGTTTTAATATCCCGTCATTCACATAGTAGGAAAGTTCACTGGCTGTCGCTGTAGGATAGAGCTTGAAGAACGTCGTTAAAAACTCATTGATTTCATTGGTTGTAATGGAATCAACCGTCCCCTCACTTTCAATGGCTTTTGGTTTATAACTTGATTTCTTAGGTATGTTGGTAATGGTCGGATTCTTAACCAGTACCATATTTCCAGAACCATCTACATAGACACTCACTATATAAGCAGAGTGGACGGTCTTTGTATTTTCTCCCTCTGTAATGAGCTGGTCTACACTGTAGGTTACATTAAACTCATTGTCGCCAGTTGGCTCTACCGTCCATATCTGAAATCCTCTTACAGAAGACGATACAGGAATATCTTTGCGTACTGTATCAACATTGAGAGCTTGAAGTTCATCTGTCAGATAGCCTTTTAGACTTTCCATTCGATTATCAATGGACTTATCGGATTGCTCCCATGAATAGTAGACTTTCGCAAAGTTCTCTACAAAATTTTCTACATGATGAGTATCAACGTATTCCTTTTCTATGATAGTTGTTTCGTGAATAGTATGAGTATCTATAGCTGTAAAGTGCTTGAATATCGCAAAGCTGAAACTAAGCCCTAAAAGTACCCACAAGGCAATCACAACCTTTTTATGAGGATTGACCTTATAGACACGAGGTTTCTTTTCCTTTGGTATCTGTTTTTCTTTATTCTGATTTTTTCTAAATTTCATCATTAAATCTTCCTTTCTCATTGTTTGATTCGTCCTGCTCCCACTAAATGCTGTTGCCAGTAGGGGCTTGTTAAGTCGGCATAACCGATTGGGTCGCCTGCATGAAACATACGGTTATTGCCAAGGTATATCCCAACATGAGTAATATAAGAGCCAGCGTTATAGGTAGAATGAAAGAAAACCAAATCGCCAGCTTGTGCTTCCGATAGTGGGATATGCTGGGTCACATCATATTGCTGTTGTGCGGTTCGTGGTAAGTTAATTCCAGCTTTTCCATACGTCCATTGTGTCAGTCCGCTACAATCAAAAGAAGTAGTCGGGGAAGCTCCACCGTAAACGTATCGCCAGCCCTCATATTTCAGTGCTTCGTCCATGATGGCTTGTACCGTATCATCATCAAACTCTGTTGTGACAAGATACTGCGTTACCAGTTGCACATAAAACATATTGCCATAGTTGTATCGCCAGCCCCCATTGATAGGTATGGCTATGGGATTGGGGTAAGACACTTTTTCGCCACCTGAATACTCTTTTGAGAAACTTTGAGCCAGTTCAAAGGTATATTTATTTCCACGATTAGCCACATACCCTAAGAAACCACCACCATAATTGTAGGACTGGATAACCGATTCTAAATCTACACTGAGCCTTTCGCTACTGGCTAATAATTCACTGAAATACTTCACACCTTGCTTAATGGATTCTTCTGTACTCAATGAATTAGGTGGAAGACCGAGGGATTCCGAGGACTGCATAACATCTTCCGCAGTACCGCCCGATTCCACCTGTATAATCGCAAGAAGTATGTTGACATATTCTTCAACGCCATATTCTTTGGCATATTTTTCTACCATAGGCTTATGAGCCAGCACTTCTGCGGAAACATTCACACCTCCATAATGAATATTGGAAATTCCGCTGTCCTGTTCATCTGAAAATAAAATGGCAACAAACAGAAGCAGTGAGAAGACCATCAAGAATAATCCAGAACCACCAATCACTAAAGTTTTCAACTTCATGGTTTCTTACCGACTTTCTTAATGGTGGCGGTTTTGATTGGTGGTCTACTTCTTGTATTTTGTAGTGGTACTCTTTGAACAGTAGACGGACGTTCTTTTGTGATTGGACGTTGTGAAGTTCTATCTGCTGTAGTGGTTGAAGTTGCTGGCTTTTGAACGGTTTTTTCTTGAACGGTATTGCCTTGGCGTTCCACTTTTGGACTTGAAAAATCGGACTTAACTGCTGGACGCTCTTGTTTGGCTTGTTGAGATTCCTTATATGAAGTCTGAATATTAGACTGTTTTGAGGTCTGTTCATCATGATATTGTTCTTGTCTTGTAGTCGGTCTTTCATGAACAGAAGAAGCAGGCTGTTTTTTCTGTTTGACCTGTTCCATTTCAGAGCGACGCTTCGCAATGGTTTTTCGCCTTTGTTCCTGCTGTTCCTTGCGTCCACTGGCTCTGTCCGCTTTGGTTTGAGAAATACTACTGGTTAAATCACGGACATTCTCTTTTACTTTGGATTTTCCTTGATATACTGCATATCTTGCATTGGTCGGCAAATCTTTAACCTGTTCTTTCAAACCACTAGCAGTGTCTACCATTCTGTCTTTGGTATCAGCTACTGTACCGATGGTTTGACCGATACGTTTTCCAAGTGTTGATTTTTCCTTTCCGTCTGGTCGGGAGTGATCTGCTTGTGTCCTTGCAGAACTCCCCGAACCCGACTGTCCTTTTTTACCTGTAACAATGGCAGACCCAGCCCCTAGAGTAGTCATGGAACGTCCAAGTTTCCGCTGTAGACGGTGCATGTGAGCGTGCATAAGCATACGAGGTTTTCTCATCACACGACTTCCCACACTTTGAGAATCGTTACTCTGTAGAGAAAACATACTCATTAAATCGCCCAGCTTGAAGTAGATTCCTGCAAAGGTCACAATCTGTAGAAAAGCAATCAAAAAGAACGGATAACCAGCCGATAAGGTATAGAGCATGGTTGAAATACTAAATGCTGTCGTAATAATCAATGTGATTCCAGCTCGTGTCAAAATGGTATTAAAGAGCTTTGTTATGGCTCGTTTTGACATACCATCAAATGATGGAATCATGCTTAAAATAAAGCTCACAGGCAGAAACATAGCATAGATGATAAAAAGTACCTGCGAGAAAATCATGATTCCTGTTAATAGGAATACAAATATGGAAATCCCAATATTGAAGACAAATAGGAAGAAGACTGTACCTAAACGGTTAATGGTCTTTGTAATGGTTAGATTGGTATTGCTTCTGTCTTCAATTTCTTCCGCAACAATTTTTTCTCTGTCTTCGCCATTGTTGGAATCTGGGCTGGTGGAGAGCAGGCTTTCCACACGGTCAATACCGATACTTTCAATGTCTGAACTGTTGTATTGAAGCAGTAGCCACGGTTGCTGAACCTGTATGGAAAACAGGCTATCTCTGATTAAGTCCACGCTGTCCTTGCCTTGACTATCGGAATGGGGCATGACAATCTTCGTGCCAAGTGATAAACTGGCATTACTGATGTCTGATGAAAAGTCATTGATTTTTTTAATGTAGTCGGGAGCGTAGGCAATAAAGGAAGCCGATAGGATAAACACCAGCACAAAATTCATAATGGCATGAATTGCCTTTGTGGTTTCTCTCTTTATCAGTCCCGTATAGGCAACATAAACCCCAAGAACCAAAATCAAGAGTAAGAGGAATCCAACATAGAAACCCTCTGTTGAAAATCCGTTTGCACTCACACCAGCTAAGGTCTGCATATTCTTACCAATGGAATCTGCTGTAGCGGAAATGAAGTCTAAGGAATAGGCTTCCTGTACTAAGTAACCTGTCGCATTGGAAACATACAAACTGATTGTCCAAATAAAATTGGTAATGGCATATAGTCCATACATGACCTGTTTTCCAATCCCGTCCGACCAGTTCCACGGAAGCCAGCCCCAGCTATTATCCACATAAAAATCCAGTTGATAGTTTTCAAGTGGGTATCGGCTGTATTCATTTGCCACATTGACCGTATCATCTACCAAGCCCGCAGCTTGAACCACCGTTCCCAGCATGGCTAAAAGAAAAATGGCAATCACAAGTGTGAAAGCCACTGTCATTGCCACTTTACCTAGACGTTTCAGCGTCCAGTTTGATTTTATTCTGTTTACTATTGATGGTTTCACATTTACACCTCTTTTCGCACAGGTGGTCTGGTATCAAAGGCATGGAGCAGTTCTTCAAATACAGGGTGGAACTGTATCACACCGACACGACCATATAAATCACTGATAAGGCATTGCCCGTTTTCCAAATCACGCAATCGCTTCTGATTGTTTTCGTCCTCTGGGTCTACACCAAAAAAGGCTAAGGTCTTTTTAATCTCGTTAAGGTCAGTGGAACGAAATGCAAATTTTAAGCCGAGGTTATTTTTCAGTTTTTCATCTAAGAGGTCGTCTGTATTTTGGGTCACGAAATATACCCCAGCGTTCATAGCACGACCAGCCCGAACCAGCTTCATAGATAGTGTTTTTCCTTGTGCTACCTGTAAAAAGCTCCATGCTTCGTCTAAATCTACAATCTTGAAAATGCTTCGGTCTGTATGGATAAAGTCTAAAGCAAAGGTACTAATGACAATCAGCATAGCAACGGATAAAAGCTCCATAGTGGTATATTCCTCAAAGGAAGTTTCCTTGTCGGGAAGTACCAAGTCCGCAACCTGTATAATGTTCAGTTGTTTTTCTAAGCTGATAGACTGCTCCACATAACCATTACTGAATAATAAATGTGCAAAGTCATAGTCTGTAAAACTTTCGATATGGTCGGCTATACTGGTACTTAGTGGCGTATTCTCAACCCGTAATTCCTCAATCACTTTCATCAACCCTCGTACTTCACTATTGGTTACTGCACGAATGGCTTTTCTAAGGATTGGGAAGCGTTCCCCATCACGAGAGGAAATCCCCGTAAGGAATGTCAGAATATCAATAGCCAGTGATTCAGAATCTTTAGGATTTTTCATAATCACATAAGGGTCAAGTAAGCCTTTGTTTTTCTCATCAGAAGTCAGAGTGACGATATTGATTTCATGGGAAATCTCTGGCAAGGTTTCTTTCCATCTGCCACGTTCTGCTTTTGGGTCTACAATCACTGCTTGTGCCCCATAAAGCACCGCATAATAGACGATAAGGTTATTCGCAAAGGATTTACCACCACCCAGCGAACCAACAAAAGCCGACGCTAACGCATTGGTTACTGAACCCTTAACCCCTTGACTGGCAAGAGCAGGTTTCAGATAGACATTGCGTCCAGTATCTAAGCTGTAGCCAACATAAATCCCCTCATTTTCCCCCAGCATTTGAGTAGCACCAAAACCTAAACCAGCGAGGAAATCAGAGGTCACGTATTGAATATAATCATTCATATAACGCTTGCTGGCAGGTAAAAATTCTTCATGTAAGCCGAGCATATCCCCAAATGGTCGTACCAGTTTTACGCTTAAATCGTCATAAAAATCTTTCACTTCATTACAACGACGTTTGAGTTCGTCAAGATCATTTGCTGATACCCTTACCACATAAGACAGCTTGTACATAGATTCCTTGCTTTGGTCTAAATTGGTTTCCAGCTCATTCACACTTTCCAGAGCTTCCGCCACATTGGAGCTGGTTTCATTATCACTTTGCCAAGCGTGGTTATCCAAGTCTTTCAGTTCTTTCTTTTTATTGCGGACAGTAGATAGGGCTTTACGATTCGCTACAATTTCCACATTCATTGACGTATCAATCGGGAATGTAAATTGCTGTTGCTGGTAGTAGAAGATTTCAGAGGACGGGAAGTCCAGTTCTCCGACAATGCTGTTAATGGTAAAGTAAGCTACATAGACGGTTTCATCTTCCTGCTGGATTTTCAAATATCGCTGTTTTTCTTCCACCAAACAGCGAGTAGGCTTAATCAAGTCATAGTATTTAATCAGCGTTTCATTATCCAGCTTTTTCTTTGATAGATGGTACTCATACTCTTCATAGGCAGTGCCTGTCTGTCCGTAAAGGTGTTCAATCAGATAGCCGAAGTCGTCCTTATCTAACCTGCGGATTTTGAAACGACGAGAGATTTTATTTTCTAAGAGCTTTTCCATCTTCTGAAAACGCAGGATTTCATCATTACTCATACTAACAAAATCGCCCATCAGCTTATGGTTCACATCATAGACAAAATCAGACAAAGCATTTTTTGCTTCAACGGTAAGACTTTTCATAGAAAACTCCTGATCGTTGAGAAGCAACTTAAAGCCGATAAAGAAACGGTAGTTCACTTGATTTTCGCCAATCATGGATATTAAAGCGTCTGTCTGTTGGTCGATTTTGTCATAGGCAACCGCTTTGAGCTTGCCAGTGACTTCATTTTTGGAACGCTCTTGTGCAGAACGTATGCTGGATTCTGTACTGATTTGTAAAGCATGAATTTTGCCATCACGATTTTGTGCGATAAGCTGTCTGAAAGAATCATGCACTTGTATTTTCTGTTCTGGACTTAGAAATGAGTAATTGTAAGGAACAAGCTCATAGTAAGCATAACATTCCCCGTCTTTATTCCAGACGAGATTGTTTTCAATGTATTTAATTGGATATGCCATAAAATTCACTCCTAACTGCTGTAATGGCTTCTTGTGGCTGGTTTCTGCCAAGCGTTACTTTTTTTCCTGCATAGGTCAGCTTTGGTCGCAGTGCATAAGCAATGACAGACTTCAAAAATCCATAAGGCTTTTTACCATCAAAAGTTTTTGTAGACATAAACCATGTGAAAGCCACAGGAATCCCAAAGTATTTGAGAAATGCTCCCTCTATCATGGAAAGAGGGGGCAAGTTGCCAAGTATCATCACTGCAAAGAGTGACACGACAAACCATGTCATTTGCGTAAAGGTTATGGGAAACGGAAGTCTAAAATCATTGATAGAATACAGTACCTTTTCCACAGACCAGATACTGGTATAGCTTCGTATTTTCTTCATGTAATCAATCCTTTCATAAAAAATAGGGGTAGCTGATTGAGCCACCCCGTAAAATAGAAAATCTGCCAGTAGTAATGTACCGACAGATTTAATAGACGATTTCAAAAATCCCATGATTGGTTGAGATAAACGTTCCTGAAAGGTCTAAATCCCGACCATAGGCTTGATAATCAATATAGTTTTGAAGACTAGCTGGTACTTCGCCTAAAGCACCCGTTTCTTCAATGTAGTAGCGTGCCACGTCATACATATCATCACAATCGGAATGAATGATAATATCCTCTTGATGTTCGCTTAGTTCTTCAATGCTTGAAAAATGAGTGAGCAGAGCAGATAGCTCCGATTGTAATTCTTCGGGTAATTCCGATACCATTTCCCATAGTCGATTGAGTTCGCCAATGGAAGTGTATTCGTCAACCGTAAAGGGTAACTCGTAGTCATGAATGGCGTATTCCTCATATTCATCATTCAAGCCGATTTTCTCTTTGACTTCCTCAAAGTCAATGGGAAAGGTAAACCACGCACCGACCAATTCGCCCTCATTGTATTTGCCTAAATTCGCAATATAGACTTGCATATCGTCCATATATTCACGTCCTTTCTTTGTAGAGATTCAAAAATCCCTACCGCACTTCGTTTGGTGTACCATTCCTTTGCGGAACATAAGAAAACCACTTATATTCCACAAAAGAACGGTTTTATTTAAGCACCAATAATGCGATTGAATAGCTCTAGTAAAATGTCTTTTACTCCAGCAGCGTTGAAGACTAAGCCAACCGCAATAATCGCAATAATTAAAAAGCCAATCAGTTTGCTAAACTCACGCTTGAAGCCAAGATACAAGCCAATCACAACGATTGCTAAAAGCACCAGTGATTGAGCGTTTGATAGAAACCAGTTATAAAGGTTTTGTCCAAAATTCATAAAAATGTTCTCCTCTCTATATTCAATGAATTTGTATTTGAGTTATTTTTTTGTTGTTATCACGTCCTGTTCTTTTACTGACTGTTGCTTCAAAATCTGCTTGTGTCGGTCTGTCAGTTTCGCATGGTCGAGAATGTCTTTTACAACCTGCGTCTGGTTGATTTCATCAAGTTTAATCGCAACCTTTAAGGTCGGGGCAACTTGATGAGATAGCCAGTTCAGCGTCCTTTGGAAGGAGTAAGGCTCTGGTTTTGTGGTTAGTTTTAATCGTTCACGATTGTTCCCAATAAACCAAGCCCATTCTTCATTCAGTTTCCAATCAGAACGAGGTTTGGAATCGTCTTTATCTACAAAACGGATATACCGATTGATAATTTTAAAGGCGGTATGCTCTGGATTGTCATAGACGAGTAAATCACGGACTGCATAATAGGCACGCTCATTTTTCAATCGAATCTCAAAACGGTTTTTTACTTCTGCGTCTTCAATGGGAATATCATTTTTCTTGTACTGCTCGTAGTCCTTTTCATAGATACAGAAATAAACTTCACTTTGTAATGAACCGATATAGAGGGTGTTTCCCATACATTCCTTTTCCTCTTTGCGTACCAGTTCGCCACTGCGATAGCTTTTAAAACTGCGGAAGACGGAGATACATTCTTCCTGTTGGCACTTTTCAGTGAGTACAGGGATATTTAAAATCCCTGTCTTATCGTTAATGGCAAGGTCAAGGCGTTTCATCACACCGCCAGCCACCAAAACGTCCATAAAGAACTCATACCAGCTTCTTTGTTGTGCCAGAAGATAGCTTTCAAATTGTCTGCACCCACGACCTTTCAATTCCACCAGAACTCCTTTGTCCAGTTCATGGGAGCAAAGGACGAATATGTCGCCTAAAGCATAATGCTCTGAATAAGAATAGAAACCATAGTCCTCATGAAGAAAATAGGACAGTTTCAGTTGTAAGATGTTTTCGACCACCTGCTGTACGTCTGTTGTCGGAAAGCGAATTCTTACATAATCAAACAGCATTTCAAGGGGAGCGTCGGGATTGAAGCGTTCCAGAGCTTCCCAAAGGGACTGCTGTAAATCCTCTGATGGCTTGACTTTTCCTGTTTCAATATCGCTTAGATACTGCCTTGTAATACCAGTCGCAACAGCTAAACGGTTTTGAGATAGTCCATAAGCCAAGCGTTTTTCTTTTAAATGCTGTAACCAAGTTTGTTCATTCAGTAAAAATCCCTCCAATCAAAAAGGCGTATGTCAACTTTTAAAGCCCATTTGACATACGCTGAAATTTTGTAAATCCCTTGTAACCAAAGGATTTTCTAATGTTTTTTTGACTGTTTCCTGTCGATTTGTACCCCCCTGTTAGATACGGGGGGTTAAGTGCTGGCGTGGCTATTGCCACACCAGCCAGCAAGATCAGTCCACACCTGCGACTTCCGCTTCGCACGTCGCCTGCGTGGACTGTCTGCTGTTGGATAACTTTTTAATTTCCTCCAAGAAATCATATCCTTTTGGTACAAGGGGAGTATAAAACTCTGATATGACACTTGTTCCTACATCAACATAGCCACGACCTTTGATTCGCTTTAAGAAGAAATCCTTTTGTACGTCACTGCCAAACATCATGCCATAGCCCATTTCAGACATACGACCTAAAGCCACTCTGAAATTAAACTGATCACGGATTCCGTCGCCTAAATATTTTGCGTCTGGACGTTGACAAGCCAGTATTAGAAAGAAGCCAGCTTGACGACCTAACATGACAATCTGTTTCAGCTTATTCATAACTGCGGTGTTTTCTTTTGTTCCCAGCATTTCCATGAAAGCGACGTATTCATCAAAGATTAAGAAGTGTGCCGGGAGACCTAAGTAAGCATAATTTTTGCCAGTCTTATAGTTCTTCATCTGCTTCATTTCCTCACTACGTTTCATCATTTCTTCATAGAATGTTTCAATGCAAGAAAGCAAGTCTTCTTTTCTATAGTAGACATTTGCCATCACAGAACCTAAGTCCGCAAGATCAGCATTTTTCGGGTCAAGAATATACAGTTTTGAATCTGTATGAAGCAAGGCTTCAATCAGTGTCAGTATAAAGTAAGTTTTACCGCCACCTGTACCACCAGCAATCAACATATGAGGGAGCTTATCATATTCCCACCATACGTTTTTCATTAAGCGAAGTTTACCATCTTTAGCTTCTACTTCATCAATAGAAATACGACTGGCTATGGTGTCATAGAGCAAAGTATATTCCACATAGGAATCCTTTAACTCTTTATCCGTCAGCTCACAGTACAAGCCACTCTCTAATTTCTTTTCCAAGTGTAAGAGTTGGTCTTGATATTTTCCCAGCGTGATTTCCACCCGTATCTGTATCAAGCCATTTTTAAGTCGATAATACATTTTAGGGAAGTAGGTTATCTTTTCCTTTGTACGACCAGCACTATCTTTAAAGAAACCCTCTGTTTTGACCTGTTCAGATTCATACCACTTGTTTTCAAGTATCATCTTTGCCAGTTTTTGACGGTGGTAAAGTTGTTTAACCGTATCATAGCGAACCCGTTTGAATACAAACGCTACCAGCAAGCAGATAAGAATTGCGACACTGAAACTGATAATTAAATAGGGAATGTCAATCTTATCTGCTTGTGATAGGTTAAAATCCTGCCAGTTGATCTGCTGGATTGTCTTCACATGAAACAGTCCGACAACCAGCAGGAAAACAGGCAGGAGTGACGCTATCGTAAAATGAAAGACTAAATCTTTACCAGATGGGCGAATCCTTTTACCACGCTGTTTCATGCGAAAAAGTCTCCTTTCTACCTAGCGACTATTTGTCTTGTGTCGGTTCTTTCTTTGCTTGTGGTTGAGCTTTGAATGAACTAGAATCCTTTGTCAGCACAATATCGTCTGCCTTGATATACCAGTCAACATCTGCTCCTTGATAGGTGGCAGTAGCAACGGTGTCCGCAATGGGATTGATAAGTTCCACCCGTGCGTTATAATCAAACTCTTTCAAAGGCACGCTGGCAGGAATACTTACTTGAATCATGCGTCCTTGTCCTTTGGATTTTAAGTCATAGGTACGTTCCTTGATTTCATCTGAAACCGACCCGTCTTCATTTTGGATTCTCACTTCACGACGTAGAGCAGAGAATTTCAATTCTCCAAAAGTCGTGTCTTTATCTAATACAATGCCATTTGCTAATCTCATCATTTTTCCTCTCTTTCTTTATTCTTTTATCATGTCGTCAGCATGTAAAAGGTAATTTGTAAAACCACGAGTGCCGATTTTGTAGCCCTCTGCGGTAATACGTGGATTGACTAACTTCACACGTTCCTCAAAGCCGAAATGTTTTTCGCCAGCTTCAGCAGGAAGCACCACCACAATATCATCTGCTCTTTGAACATCAGAATAGAGATTATAGCTTCTTGATAAGACAGTTAGCCGTCCGTTGATTCTTCGCTGAACGACTTTATCCTCGCCAGCAAATTCTAAATTGCCGAATGTTTTTTCCATGTTGGGAATCACAAATTTAAGTTCCATATTTTTACCTATCCTTTCTTTTTTATTGGCTGAATGAATGTTTGATGGTCTTAAAGAGTGGGGAACGACCTTTTGATTCTTGATTTTTTGTTTTCATAAGTTCACTTCCTTTCAAAATCGGGTAAAAAAATAGACACCTCATTTTTTGAAGTGTCTACCTATTAAATATTCAAATTTTATTGGAAGTATCTTTATATCTTCACTTTTCAAGGATAAATCGTCGTATCAAAGCTCATTCATAAGTAGTAAATTAGTAGTAAATTGAGTGGTTTTGACCTTGATAAAGTGTGATAAGTCCAGTTTTTATGCGGATAACTAGATTTTTATGCTATTTTTAAAAATAAAAAATGTTTAGATACATTTTTAGTGGTCTTTATATTAGGTGCTGTTAAGGCATATAGACGAAATTATATTGATTTGACCATTCTAGAATATTACATATTTAGTATGTTAATTCGATTAATGTGCAGAAAAGCACATCTGTCCAATAAATTGTTAAATATTATTGGAGATGGGATGAGTTTAGAGGATGTTGATGAGTGGATGGCTCGTAGGATTCCTATACCACCATTAAATGATACGTTAGATGATATTGAATGCAGTAGTTGGATTGCTTTAATAGAACGGGAGTTAGAGGGTAATACTTTATCTGAAGCGTTAAAGATTTCTACACATGATGAAGAGAAGCTCGGTATCTATTTCTTTACCGATTATGTAGAGGATATATTTTGGGCGTTGTTTTTGTTAGGATTATATGAAGTCTTACAAAAACCTGAATTTATTTCTGAATCAATCTTAAGTTGTATTAAACAGACCTATTTGTCTGAAATATATACGTGTGAACGTATTCAGAATGAAGATCTTCAAGCATGTATTTCCAATTTACAAGAGATAGCTGATACTAATATATCAGGGCAATTAAGTAAAGATTTAATTACTATGAAGGCAAAATTAGCATCATTACAGGTATTATTACCATTTTATGATGTGAGTTCTGACAAGTTAGAAACAGGCATTGATTTAAAAGCCACTAAAGGGATGTTCTGGCAGATTAAAGTTTCAGGGGAGTTTATAGACTTAGGATTTTAATAGAGATTTTGATAGGTATAAAGGAAGATTATATTATAGAAGGGTAAGGATGTAATAAAGATATATGCGAATAAGTTTATTGAAAGAACTTGGGGCAAATTTATTTAAATATATGTTTGGTGGTATCGTAGTAGCCTTTATACTAATTATAATTGTTGGTATCACTACTCGATATTATCATTATAATGACAACTCTTCTGCATTAATCAGATATGGATATTCTCTCTACAAAGAGGATTTGATTGATGAGATAAACTGGACTCGCATTGGTGATAAGTTTATGGTGAAGAATTCTGACTATACTGACTTTAAGGCAAAGTATAATCAGAGTAGATTCTTAGCTGATATAAATGATAATAAGGACAAAATTATTGAAGGTCTTAATACCAATAGCATTAGAGTCCAGTTGAAAGAAGACTTTATACGAATTAAATATAAAATGGTGGATTGATAAAGATGGTTTTCGATAGGGTTGTTATTAATAAATTAAAAATAATTATATTTGTAGTAGGAATAATCATAGGCTCATTTAGTGGTGCTCTTGTATTAGAGAAAATAGATAATACATTGGAATCCATTTATTCTGGTAGACAAGCTCTTATTTGGAATGAATATAAAAGTTTTGATCATCGTGAGCATTTTACTATCAATGCCATCTATCCTTTTAAATATGAAATTGGTAGTGTTAGACCTTATTTTATTGTTGATGCAGTAAGTAATAGTAATATGGATACAATAGAAAAATCTTTAGCTCTAAATGGATGGCAGCAAATAGAGGCTAATACATTTAAAAAAGAAACTAGTGGAGAAGTATTAAAATTATCTGTAAAACCTATTAACATGAATGAATTTATGATTGTATATTATTACTAACTTTTACAAATGGAATCCATACTATTAGTTATGTGCTAATCGTAATAATTAATGAATAG
The DNA here is from genome assembly GCF_003602765.1 of Veillonella sp. AF36-20BH. Lineage (NCBI taxonomy): Bacteria > Bacillati > Bacillota > Negativicutes > Veillonellales > Veillonellaceae > Veillonella > Veillonella sp. AF36-20BH. The sequence goes on along the minus strand of NZ_QTLR01000007.1, from coordinate 50,430 downwards.
TTATATAGGTAAAGTTATTCAGAAATGTATTAGTGGAGTTAGAAGAGATTATGAACGCTGGGCGTATCTTATGTAGTATTTTACTAGCTATGTATGCAATATATATTATACGAAATAATACAATAACTATTGCAGGCGCAAATGTTAAGAGAAGCCTTGTTCTTACAATGATACAATTAGGTCAATTATTGATGATTGAATTAATGGTTATTTTCGGTGGGACGATTTTACATAGCGTTTCTATTTTTTCGTTAATACTTGCGGTTCTTCTTTTGGGGGAAATGTTTGCACTAAAGCAAAATCTCAATGAATATTTTATGTGCAAGGAAGGAAAAAGCTATGGCATTAGTATTATAGGAAAAGGTCGAATTGCTGTGTCTGTAGGACAGAGTATCCTTTTAATCTTTCTTGGAATCTGGAGTTGGTAACATTTAATTAGCATTAAAGTTAACAATAATTCATAATAAAATATTAAATAGAATTACATCTTTATTATCCCTATTTACTTATTTTATAATAATGAAAATTAAGATTAGTGGTGGAATATGAATAGAAATAAATTTAAAATGAATAGCATACCGTTGGTGGTAAAGGTATATATGGGTTTTGCTTTATTTGTATTTCTACTAATGGGGCTTACTTTTTTACATGCGTATATTAATAGACCTGAACAAATGAAAAGCCTTCAATTATATGAGCAAAAATTAGAAAGCATATCCTCGAAAAAAGTAAATGAAAAGTATTATACATCTGGTAGAAATGCTCAAAATAATAATCTTGAAATTACGTACGACTCTCTTACAATTGGAGATGTTAAAGGTGAACTTTCAAAACAAAATATAGGCTGGAATGAAATCAACAAAAATCGTATTGTTGGACATGATTATGAGACTAATGTGTATCTTGAATTGTTTAAAGAAGTAGGTTCCAATAAAGTAATTTTAATACTACAAAGAAGAAATTGAAACGAAGATATGTCTCTCGCATATTTTTAATTACCTAGCAGATAGCTGATTATCTTTAATCAGCTATCTGTTATTTTTTATATTGCATATATCGAATAATTCCTATCAAAATCACCAGATTTTTACGATTTTATGAGTGTTTTATGATAAAATAAAAGGTATGAATACTTCAACAACTAGGTCTATTACCTATAATGGCGACAGAATTGAATATGAGTTAACCATCAAGCGTGTGAAGAATATGAACATGCGCATTACAAAGGATGGGGTGATCCATGTGTCGGCGAATGCCTATGTGCCGGATTATAGGGTGGACAAGTTTGTTATCGAGAATATGCCCTTCATTGAGCGGGCTCGTTATAAGATTGATGCATTGAATGCCAAGCGCGTCGATGCGTTGCAGTATGTGAATGGTGAAAGCTTATCAATCCTCGGCATTCCTGTTACGTTGCGTCTAGTTGAGCAGGATGGAAAGCCTCATATTGGCTTTGACGGAAAAGCCATCCTTACCATGGTAGTGCCTCGAGGTACGACCTATGAAGCAAAGCATAAATTAATGCAAAGTTATTGGCGTAATTTAGGGGAGAAGGTTTTTGTCCACTGGGCAAAGGTCGTGTATCAACGCTACCACAAGCAAGGTATTGATGTACCTATGCCAACCATAAAACAGCAGCGTATGAAGAGTCGTTGGGGTTCTTGTACGCCAGCAAAGCAGCTCATCAAGATGAACACGCGCTTATTAGAGGGGCCACAGGCGTATATTGAGTACGTCATGGTTCATGAGTTTGCTCATTTTAAATATTTAGACCATTCCAAGAACTTTCACAATCTAGTGGCACAGTTTTTGCCAGATTGGAAGGCTCGCAAGAAGTCATTGAACGTGTATTTTGCTCATCGCCCTTAAAGGAGGTGTACCATGCAGCCATTTGTACATTTACATAGTCATACAGAGTTTAGTTTGCTAGACGGCATTAGTCGTTTGCCTGACATGGTACGTCGTGCGAAGGAGTTAAATCAGCCAGCCCTTGCCATTACGGACCATGGCAATATGTACGCAGCCATTTATTTCTATAAAGAGTGTATAGCCCAAGGCGTTAAGCCTATCATTGGTTGTGAAGTATATGTAACGGAAAACAGCCGATTTGATCGTCCCGAAGGTCGCAGCCGAGAACGATTAAAACATCTTATCTTGTTGGCGGAGACCATGGAAGGGTATCGTAATCTCGTAAAAATCGTGTCTAAAGCATCTACGGAAGGTATGTTGTATCGCCCTCGTGCAGACCGCGATTTATTACGCCAATACAGCAAGGGCATCATTGCCCTCAGTGCCTGCATTCAAGGGGAAATCCCTCAGTATATTCTGCAAGATAATATGGACGCTGCTAGACGCTCTATTGAGTGGTATATCGAGACATATGGGAAGGATAATTTCTTCTTAGAAATTCAAAATCATGGTCTCCCAGAGGAGGCAAAGGCGCAAGAGGAGCTCATTAAGCTCAGTAAGGAATACGATCTTGGCATCGTAGCGTCTAATGACTTCCACTATGTCTTAAAAGAGGATGCGGACGCGCAAGATATTAAGGTATGTATTTCTACAGGCCGTCGTCGTGCCGAGGTAGACCGTTTAAAATTCCCTAATGATGAGTTCTATCTAAAATCTGGGGATGAGATGGCTCAGTTGTTCTCACATATTCCTGGGGCTATCGAAAACACTTTAAAAATTGCAGAGCGATGTAACGTAGAATTCAATTTCGACGAACATCATTTGCCACACTTTGATGTACCAGAAGGGGAAACGTCTAAAACCTATTTACGTAAGGTTTGTGAACGAGAAATCCCACGCCTTTATGGTGAAACGTCTGAAGAGTTACAAAAGCGTTTAGACTATGAGTTAGACGTTATCGGTACGATGGGCTTTGAGGACTATTTCCTCATCGTATGGGACTATGTACGCTATGCTCGTGAGCACGATATCTTAGTAGGTCCTGGTCGTGGTTCAGCGGCAGGTTCTGTAGTGGCCTATCTACTTGGCATTACAGGTCTCGATCCATTAAAATACGATTTGCTCTTTGAACGGTTCTTAAATCCAGAGCGGGTAAGCATGCCCGATATCGATATTGACTTCTGCTATGAAAAGCGTGGTCAAGCTATCGAATATGTAACGCGAAAATACGGACAAGCTCGCGTATCTCAGATTATTACCTTTGGTACTGAGGCGGCTCGTGCTGTAATTCGTGACGTAGGTCGCGTGCTCGACTTACCTCTGGCGGAAGTAAACCGCATTGCGAAGATGATACCCAATGAACTAGGGATTACCTTAGATAAGGCTCTGCAAGGGAAAGAGTTAAAGGCCTTATACGAAGCTGATGCCAATGTTAAAGAGTTATTTGATTTTGGTAAAAAGCTAGAAGGTATAGCGCGGAATTCATCGACTCATGCGGCGGGCGTCGTAATTTCTGCGGACCCTCTCGATGACCACGTTCCTGTACAAAATGCCAACGAAGAAGGCTTTGTTACACAGTACGATAAGGATAACATCGAGGAACTAGGCCTCTTAAAGATGGACTTCTTGGGCCTCCGTACCTTAACGGTTATGGGGGATGCCTTAAAGCTCATTAAGGCGAACCGCGGTATTGACCTCGATTTAGATGCTATTCCACTAGATGATAAGGCAGCGTGTGATATCCTCACAAAAGGTGACACGTCTGGCGTATTCCAGCTCGAATCAGAAGGTATCACCAAGCTCGTTATGGACCTTAAGCCAGAACATTTTGAAGACTTAATTCCGTTGGTAGCCTTGTACCGTCCAGGCCCACTAGGCTCTGGCATGGTGGCGGACTTTATCGACCGCCGTCACGGTAAAAAAGAGGTTACCTATTTACATCCTATATTGGAACCGATATTAAAAGATACCTTTGGTGTAATCTTGTACCAAGAACAGGTTATGCAGATTGCATCCGCCATGGGCGGGTTCTCCCTTGGGCAAGCGGACTTAATGCGCCGCGCGATGGGTAAGAAAAAGGAATCTGTTCTAAAGGCTCAGCGAGAGTCCTTTATTCAAGGTTCCATAAATAATGGTATAGAAGAGTCCATTGCAAATGAAGTATTCGACTTGCTCGTATACTTTGCTGGCTATGGCTTTAATAAATCACATAGTGCGGCTTATGCGTACATCGCATACCAAACGGCGTACTTGAAAGCCCACTATTTCCCTGAATTCATGGCTGCTACCATGACTAGCTTCATGCAGAATATGCAGAAATTGACGTACTATATCAATGCCTGCAAGAAACACAATGTTAAGGTGCTCGGTCCAGATATTAACTATTCTGAGCGCAGCTTTGCCGTACAAGGTGATGCCATTCGTTTCGGTCTTGGGGGCATCAAGAATGTAGGGGACAATGCCATCGATCGCTTGATTCGCGAGCGCAATGAGCACGGCCTCTATACAGATATAGTAGATTTCTGTAAACGAGTGGACAACAAGGTTGTTAATAAACGACTTCTTGAAAGTCTCATTCGCTGCGGCGCTATGGATGGCTTTAAGGAAAATCGTAACCAATTATTGCACATGTATGAAAGCGCACAAGCCGTTGGTGCTAAAGAGCAAAAGGATGCCGCTATGGGCACTATGAACCTCTTTGGCGATATGGAAGAATCTGTCGATTTTATCCCTGTTCCCAATGTGGAGGATTTATCGGAAGACGATAAATTAAAGGATGAAAAGGAATATACCGGCTTTTACATTACGGGGCATCCATTGCAAGGATATGCGAAGGAGTTGGAGGGCCTCTTTGAACTGGGTGCTCTCGTAGAAAATCCAGAGCAATACGATGGTCAAACCATTACCTTTGGCGGTCTCATCGAAAATAAATCAGACCGCATGACGAAGCGCAATGAGGTTATGTCCATTCTTCGCATTGAAGATTATTCTGGTGCGGCTAATGTAGTGGCATTCCCTAAGGTCTTTAGTCAAAGCCAGCAATTCATTGCAGTCGATATGATTGTTAAGGTAAAAGGCCGGGTTGATGCGGATGAAAAAGGTGTGCAAATCATTGCAGACCGTATTACGCCATTAAAGGTAAACTATGGGCAGGCAAAACAGGTGGCAATCCACATTTATAGCCAATATGATACACCAGAAAATAGCGAAGCCTTAAAATGCGTGTTGACTAGCACTGCTGGCTCTGTGCCAACGTCATTATATTTACACCGTCAACGAAAACGGATTAATCTGCCACCAAATATGTGCTTTGACCCTAGTGATGAATCCATTAGGGCTATTGAATCTATTCTAGGGGAGGGCTCCGTAGAGGTACAGTAAACATATAATGTTAACGCAAGTATGTGCGACATGTAATGAGCATATATAGGTGCAACATGTAATAAGCATATACTTGATACAATAAGTATATAAATGGTGTAGAGAAACATATGTTGCGTGAGGCACAGATAGCTTTCACCAACATTGATATAATAAGAAATGAACTATCCTATCTAGGGATTGCTTTCATAGGAGGGATTATGAAACGTACAAAAATTGTATGTACTGTAGGTCCAGGAACGGATAAATTTGGCATCTTAGAAGATATGATGCGGGCTGGCATGAACGTAGCTCGTTTTAATTTCTCTCATGGATCCCACGAAGAGCAAGCGGAGCGCATGCAAATGGTGCGCGATGCAGCGATGATTGTGAATAAACCAATCGCATTATTGCTCGACACAAAAGGTCCTGAGGTTCGTCTTGGTCTATTTAAAGAGGGCAAGGTATTCCTCGAAGCCGGTCAACAATTTACGTTGACTACAGATGATGTGGAAGGTACAAAAGAGATTAGCTCCGTAAACTACAGAGGTCTTACAGGCGATGTGTCCGTAGGGGATAAAGTCCTCTTGGCTGATGGGCTTGTAACACTTATTATCGATGCTATCGAAGGTAATAATATTGTTACAACTGTTCAAAACAGCGGGGAAATCGGTAATCGCAAGCGCGTAGCCGTACCAAGTGTAGCACTAAGCTTGCCACCCGTATCTGAACAGGATGAAGCAGACTTGCGCTTTGGTTGTCAACAAGGGGTAGACTTTGTGGCTGCATCCTTTATGCAACGTGGTAAAGACATTGTGGCGATTCGACGGATTCTTGAGTCTGAGAAAAAAGACATCAAGATTATCGCGAAAATTGAAAATGCAGAAGGCGTTAAAAATATCGACGAAATCTTGGAAGTAGCTGACGGTCTCATGGTTGCTCGTGGCGATCTCGGCGTAGAAATTCCTGCAGAAGAGGTGCCAGTACTTCAAAAGATGATGATTGAAAAATGTAATGACTTGGGGAAACCTGTTATTACGGCGACACAAATGCTCGAGTCTATGATTCAAAACCCACGTCCAACACGGGCGGAAGCAAGTGACGTAGCCAACGCCATTTTGGATGGTACTGATGCGATTATGTTGTCTGGCGAAACGGCTAATGGTTCCTATCCTGTAGAAGCTGTTGCAACCATGACTCGCATTGCAGAGGTAACGGAGAAGGCTGCAATTTATGATAGCTATAGCCGCGCTCGTGAGGATGAAGAAATGACTACCACAAGCGCCGTATGTTTGGCTAGCGTGCGCGTAGCTCAAAACCTCGGGGCCACAGCTATTTTGACATGTACTGAATCTGGTCACACCGCACTTAGTGTGGCTCGTCATCGTCCAGATTGTAAAATCATCGCTGTTACACCTCATGAGGAAACTATCCGTCGCATGCAATTATGCTGGGGCGTAGAGGCTATCAAGGGGCATGAAATCATTAACTCCGATGAAATGGTTAAACAAGCCATTACTGGTGCTCTCGGCACTGGCGCCATCGAGTCTGGTGACCTCGTAGTTGTTACCGCTGGGGTACCATCTGGTGCCACAGGTACGACCAATATGATTCGCGTTCATATTGCAGGTCGAGTGCTCTTGTCTGGTAATGGTATTTTACGTAAATCCGTTACAGGTAATGTGTACATTGCGGCTAATCATAAGGGTAATTATGAAAGTTTCAAAGACGGCGATATCCTCGTGGTAGGCACAATGGAGCCTGAATTGATGGCCATTGCCAAACGTGCTGGTGGTATCATCGCAGTAGAAGACGGCTATACATCGGACAGCGCTATTGCGGGCATTACCTATGGTATTCCTGTTATCTTAGGCGCTAAAAATGCCCATGAAGTGCTCCTCGAAGGTCAAGAAGTGACTATCGATGGCGAACGTGGTAAGGTATTTGCGGGCATTGCCAATGCTCGATAATCGCTATAAGTGATAATTAAATAAGGAGGGATAGTATGAATCCATATAATGTAACAGGACCTACTGCAGCTGAGGTTGCACAGGTTGAAAGTATCGTATCTCAACGATTAAAAGGCTCTTTCTTGTGGATGATTGTAGGCTTACTTACAACTATTGGTGTTGGCTTTGCTGCATTAGTGAATCCAAATTGGTTACGCTTTGCATACCAAAACTTTAATATTATCTTATTAGTAGAGCTTGGTGTGGTATTCCTATTTAGTGCTCGTGCATATTCTGCTAATGTAATGACGTTACGTGGTATGTTCTTCCTCTATAGTGCTTTGAATGGCCTCACATTGACCTTGGTATCCTTGCGATACAATGTGTTTGATGTTGTTATTCCGGCGTTAATAGGTACTCTTGCTTTCTTCATTGGCTTTGCAGTGGTAGGGGCTACAACTAAGCGTAATTTATCATCCCTTACACCATATGTGATGGCGGCATTGTTCGGCATGATCATCGTATCCTTGGTGATGATGGGGGCCCGCTTCTTTAACTGGACTGTACTCAGTGGCTTTAGTGATACTGTTAGTTTAGTTCTAGGTTATGTAGGTGTTGTAGTATTCTCTATCTTTACAGCTATCGATGTGAACCGCATTAAAAATAATGTGACACAAGTGGCGCTCATGGAGGATGAAACAATTTTAGACCGCATTGAAATTACAGGTGCTTTGAGCCTATACTTAGATTTCATTAACTTATTCTTATCCTTATTGCGCATCTTTGGTAATAAGCGATAATAAAGGAGTTTGTATGGACGATAGAGAATGGCAAACCTTTGTTACTGTTGTGGATGAAGGCAATATTACAAGGGCTGCAGAAAAATTATTTTTATCGCAACCAGCATTGAGCTATCGGTTGCGCCATATAGAAAAAGCCTTGGGCCATTCTCTGTTGTTGCGAACTGCTGAAGGGATTGCCCTCACGGCACAAGGCGAAATTTTCTATGATTACTGCAAGCGAATGATGCAAGAACAAGAGGCTTTGGAGAATGCTATGAATTCCGCCTCTGGCAAGATTCAAGGGACATTGAAAATCGCATCATCTATTAACTTTGCAGACTATGAACTACCAGCCTTATTGAGAGCTTTCCGAGAACAATATCCAGATGTTCACATTCAAGTGAAGACTGCTTTCAGCCATCAAGTGGTAAAAATGTTTAATACCGGTGACTGTATGGTCGCCTTTGCTCGTGGTGGTTATGATGTGTCTGGCAAGTCTGAATTGTTACTAGTAGAGCCATATTGTTTAGTATATAAAGAATTAGTGCCACCTGAATCCTTAGTAAAAGTACCATTCATTAAATACCAAACAGATGCATCGGTGGCAAATATCATCGAAACTTGGTGTGCAGAACATTTTGACGAGCCCCCAAGTGTGGCGATGGACGTAAATTCTATGAGTACGTGTCGTCACTTTGTGCGCGCAGGTCTAGGATGGTCTATCTTGACCTATATGGGACTTGGATCCTGTAAGGATAAAGATATCTATGTGAGTCCATTGCGTAGCAAAGATGGTGAATATATTACTCGTGATACTAATATGGTGTTCACAAAAGATGCGGAAAACTTGGTTGTAGTAAAAACATTTATCGAATATGTCCGTAATTACTACAAAGAACATACCGTAGTGGATGACAGTATTTTTAGGGAATATAAAGCATAGGATGCATTATATTAGAGTATATCTATGAGATTTTCTAACTGTTTATCCATGCTGTTTCAGTATTGGACTTTTTCGATATAATAACTCATAATATAGATTAAGATCAATATAGTACCATGTAAGTGCATGTATATCCTCTTTGGGGAGGTATACATGCATTTTTTTCATTTGAAACTACAATTCTATGCTTAAAATGCATAAAAAGTATGATTAGTAGATATAAAAGTTTTTATAACCCCTATAAAGGTAATCTATTTTTCATATTACTTTTAAACATTTATAATGAGGGTAGACTTAATCAATGTAATCGACGTCGCGAGCGGTTATGTTGTTAAAGACTAGATGATTTTATGTATGCCTAAGTTAGTTAAGAAAGGGAAAGACACACATGAAAGACAAATTATGGCGCATTGGCCTTATGGTTGCCATCGTCGCATTTATGTGGTTCGGTGGCACACCTGAAGGCCTCAAACCAGAAGTATGGAAATTATTTGGTATTTATTTAGCTACTATCGTGGGCTTGGTATTAAAACCATTCCCAGTTCCTATTACAGTATTATTAGGTGTTGCTACATCTTCTGTTTTATTGAACAATACAAAAGACGTATTGGTTGGTTACAGTAATACAGCATTGTGGTTGATCTTCGCAGCCTTCGCTTTATCCGTTGCATTCGGTAAAACTGGCCTTGGTCACCGCATTGCGTACTACTTGGTTCGCGCTTTTGGTAGTACAACACTTCGTCTTGGTTATGTAACTGCATTCCTTGATATGATCTTATCTCCTGCAACACCATCCAACACAGCTCGTGCGGCAGGTATCGTATATCCAATCAACTTGTCCATCGCTGAAGCAGTTGGTTCTTACCCTGGTGAGACTGCTAAAAAAGCAGGTGCTTACCTCTTGCAGAATGGTTACTTTGCAACTAAAGTAACATCCTTCTTCTTTGCGACAGCAATGGCGCCCAACTTATTGGCTTTAGACTTCATTACTAAATTGACTGGTGTAACTTTAAACTGGGCTCAATGGGCATTAGCTATGTTCGTACCTGGTTTCATCATGTTAATGCTTATCCCACTTATTGGCTACATGTATGAACGTCCAAGTGTAAAAGACATCGACAACAAGAAAATTGCTGCTGACGGTTTGGCGGAATTAGGACCTATGAAAGCGTCCGAAAAAGGTCTTATCGCTATCGCACTTCTTGCAATCGTAGGCTGGATTCTTCCTACTTTTGATGTTACTCTTAATGCAACAGCAGTTGCTATCGTAGCGATGCTTGCTACATTCGTATTTGGTATTATTACTTGGGATGATTTGCTCAAAACTAAAGCTGCTTGGAACACATTGATTTGGTTTGGCGGTATCTTGGGCTTATCCTCTGCATTGACTAAAGGTAAATTCTTCGAATGGTTGGCTAAATACTTAGAAACTCACATGAACTTCGGTTTAGATCCATTCATGATGCTTATCCTTATCTCCATTGTTTCCGTTGCGGTTCGTTACTTCTTCGCATCTGGTACTGCATACATCTCCGCGATGCTTCCAGTATTCTTGATTTTAGGTGTTAACGCAGGCGTGGATCCTACATTACTTGCTTTCATCTTGATCGGCACAAACTCCTATGGTGGTTCCGTAACTCACTACGGTGCTGCTCCTGGTCCAATCATCTTCTCCGCTGGTTACAACAACGTAAAAGATTGGTGGACAGTTGGTTTGATTTCCGCTTTAGTATGTTTAGTATTGAACTACGTAATCGGTATCCCTTGGTGGAAAATCACTGGTTTCATGTAATATGAAGCTTTCACTATGGAGTGTTAGAATTTAATTGTTAGTATTCAATGTCTGTACTGGGCTCTCGCGACGAGCCTGTACAGACTTGAACTTTATATATGTTTCACAACGAAAGGATGCAACATGGCACAATTAGTAAAAGCTGCGCAAGCTGGCTTCGACGAAAAAAATGATGCATTAGTAACGGTTGAACCGATTGCTAGCGGTATCGAAATTGAATTAACATCCAAAGTTATCCGCCAATACGGCGACCAAATTAAATCCGTTATCTTGAACACAGTGAAAGAAGCTGGTTATGATGGCGTAAAAGTAATCGTACAAGATAAAAATGCTTGGGATTACACAATTAAAGCTCGCGTATTAGGTGCATTGGAAAGGGGGAGCAAAGCATAATGGCTAACGATAAAACATTCCCAGAAGTTAAAACAAACCCATTAACAGAGGCTGCTAAAAAACGTTTGTCTCGTTCCATGATGTTCGTACCGGGTAATACACCTAAAATGATTAACAGTGCAGATATTCACGGTGCTGACTCCATCATGATCGATATCGAAGATTCCGTGCCAATTACAGAAAAAGACACAGCTCGTCTTTTAACGGCAGAAGCATTGAAATCCCGTAAATTCCGTGCAGAAACAGTTGTTCGTATCAACCATCCTACACAAACTCCTTATGGCTATGACGATCTTGATGTCATCGTTCCAGCTAAACCTGATATGATTCGTTTACCTAAAACTGAAGATGTTTCTGAAGTTGAAATCGTAGCGAAGAAGATTGAAGAAGTGGAAAAAGCTAACGGTTGGCCGGAAGGTACAATCAACATTATCGTAGCTATCGAATCCGTTCGTGGCTTATACAATGTTCGTGAAATCTGCCACGGCCCTCGCGTAGTTGCTATCGCTCTTGGCGCTGAAGACTATCGTGCAGACCTTCGCACAGGTAAACATAAACCAGCTGTAGAATTGTTGTTCGCTCGTCAAACAATCCTTCATGCAGCACGCGAAGCAGGTATCCGCGTAATTGATACAGTATTCTCCGATGTGAAAGACCCACAAGGTTTCCGCGAAGAAGTTGAATTCATTAAAGCTTTGGGTTATGATGGCAAATCTTGTATCCACCCAAGCCAAATCAAAATTATCCACGAAGTATTCACTCCTGACGAAAAAGAAATCGCTCATTCCGTTAAGGTATTGAACAGCTATGCAGATGCATTGCGCAACAATAAAGGCGTAATCTCCGTAGATGGTAAAATGATCGATGGTCCTATCGTAGTTCGTGCACAACGCGTAGTTGATAAAGCACGTGCAGCAGGCATTAAAGTTGAATTAGAGGAAGGAGCAGAATACGATGTTAAATAAAGTAGGTCGCGATATCCCAACAAATATCCCAGCACTAGAAGGTCGCGAAGTATATCAAGGTGAATTCGCTATTGAACCTAAAGCTCATCGCACAGGTAAACCTGTACACATGAGCCGTGTTGGTACTAATAAAGTACTTGCTTCCATCGATGAAGCAATCGAAAAAGCTGGCGTAAAAGATGGCATGACTTTGTCCTTCCATCATCACTTGCGCAATGGCGACTATGTAATGAAAATGGTTATGGAACGCGTTCAAGGAAAAGGTATTAAAGACATTACAATCGCGTCTTCTTCCTTATCCCCATGCCATGAATTCTTGGTAGAAATGATTCAAGACGGCACTGTAACAGCTATTGAAACATCTGGCTTGCGCGATCGTCTTGGTAAATTCTTAACTCAAAACCCAGGAGTATTGAAACGCCCTGTAGTGATTCGTTCTCATGGTGGTCGTGCTCGTGCTATCGAATCTGGTGAAGTTCATATCGACGTAGCTTTTATGGGTGCTCCTACAGCTGACCCACGTGGCAATGCTACTGGTCGTATGGGTAAATCCGCATGTGGTGCTCTTGGCTATGCTAAAGTTGACTCCCACTATGCAGACACAACTGTTATCATCACTGATAACTTAGTTGACTATGTGCACAACTATGCAATTCCTCAAACTGACGTAGATTATGTTGTTGAGGTTGAAAGCATTGGTGATCCAGAAGGTATCGCTTCTGGTGCGGTAGGTTTCACTAAAAACCCTATCCAAATTAAAATTGCTGAACTAGCTGGTGAATTCCTTGACCAAGCAGGCATCATTAAAGATGGTTTCGTATTTCAATTGGGCGCTGGCGGTGCTCCATTGACAGTTGCAAAATTCATCGCTGAAAAACTTCGCAAACGCGGTGAAGTAGGTGGCTTCGCTATCGGTGGTGCTACTGGTATCTTGACTGGTATGCTTGAAGAAGGCTTGATTCGTGCAATTTACGATACTCAAACATTCGATACAACTGCAGCAGCTTCTTTAGATAAAAACCCTGCACACATCGAAATGTCCGCTTCCATGTATGCTAACCCATGGACTGACTGCACTACAAACTACCTAGACGTAGTATTCCTTGGTGCTACTGAAATCGACCTTGATTTCAACGTAAACGTAATGACTGACTCTAACGGTGTATTGATGGGCGCTTCTGGCGGTCACTCCGATACAGCAGCAGGTGCTAAATGTACAGTTATTACTTGTCCATTGATCCGTGGTCGTTTGCCAATGATCCGTGACAAAGTTGCAACTGTAATTACACCAGGCTCCTCCGTTGATGTACTTGTTACTGAATACGGTATTGCAATCAACCCAGCTCGTACTGATTTGATTGAACGCTTCAAAGATAGCAACTTGCCTATCTACACAATTGAAGAATTACAACAATTAGCATTCGACTTGGTAGGTAAACCACAAGATATCCCTGTATCCGACAAAGACGAAGACATCGTGGCAATCGTAGAATACCGCGATGGTTCTATCCTTGACGTGGTTCGTAAACCTCTATAATTGAGTAGGGGTTGGAGTCCGGTAGAGTCCGTTTGGGTTTCGCTGTCAACTCACCATCCCATGCTAGTAAGTTAATACAAAGACCCGCTCCATGAGTTCGAGGACCATGAAGCGGGTCTTTTTGAATTTATGCGTTGTTTTATTATTAACTTCAAAGATAGAAATAAAGTCTAATGTGGCAAATATGGTACATGATTATAGTTATACTTTTACTATAAGAAGATTGGAGACTTTTAGGAGGTAGTTTTTATGTATCGTTGTATTGCCAATTTAGAGATTGATCTAGATGGGTTAGGTGAGTTTTATGGTGAAATAGGCGAATATGAAATACTAAATATGTACCAAATAATATCAGCGTGGTTACAGGATGATTTAGATGGGCCTAATCCAGAAAATACAGTATTCGGTGTATCAGAGTATGCCTTAAACTGGATGTCTATATTGACTGGAGATATTTCTTATCGTAACCTATTTGATATGGGGAGTTGTAAGGTTGGTAATCGTTATGAAAGTATTGATTATTTATATGCAAAATTTCTACAAACATTAGAGAATAGTAAACAGCTTGAACCTGAATATGAATCCCTATGTTTAAATCATATAAACGTGATGTCACAGTATATAGAAATTACTCTAACCTGTAGTCAAAATATAGACTTTATATTATTTATAAAACATTGGTTACGTAATTGTAGTACTTATAAACATCCGATATACTATAGGATAAAGGATGCATTTTATATTACGCTTTAACTATAGGAGAGAGCATATGAGCCAAGTTTTTAAACAAGATTTAACAGATACTTCAGTCCGACCAGGTGGTATTTTTTTCGTTGAGTTATTGATGCCAGAGCAGTGTGATATGCCTGGCCGCGATACAATGGTAGAGGTACTCACAAAGTATTTAGGACCTGTGGATTGTTTTGATCATCGTCGTGATTCCGCAGGTTTTGCACCTCAGAATTATAAGGTGCATTACGAGGATACTGATGCAGATATTCCACCGACCTTGATGGTGACGAATTGTGAGAAAATCGATAAGCCTGTATTAGATGATTTTGATCGTAGTCAGGTATGGGATTGTCCAAATGTGGATGAGTTATTAGCAGAGTGCCAATACAGGGTGTTTGCTACGGATATGTTAGCCTCTGGTTTAGCGGCCAAAGAACGTGCAGATATGCTTGTAAAGTATGTAGATGCATTACTAGAATTATATCCCTCTTGTAAAGCCGTTGTATTTGGACCATCTCGTAAGTTCTTAAGTCGAGAATCGATTGAAAATCATCCTGATAAAGAGGTGACTCGTTTCATGTATTATGCTGTAAATGTGCGTTATTTTAGTATTCAAGGTACCAATGATATGATGGTAGATTCTGTGGGTATGAGTACATTATTTTTACCTGATTTACAGTATCACTTTCACGGTGTAGATCCTAATCATGTAGTATTTCATGCTTATAATGTGTTGAATTATATTTTCGAACATGGTGATATAATAGGTGATGGGGAAACCATTGCGGGGTTACAAAATGGCGAGATGAATCAGGATATTCAGTGGAAGGTTCAATACGAGGATTCTTTAATCCAGCCCGTTCGAGAGGTTCTAGATATTAATATGGGTGAATACGCATCTGGAACTCGGTAGTTGTTAATCAATGAAAGGTGTGAGCATTATGAGTGATCAACGTGTTTTTGATATGGAACTTGTGAAAGTTGAAAGTTTGGAGAACGCTGTTAGGACGCCATTTTATCAAACTGATTCCACAGGTGGTTCAGTATGGGTTATTAAACCTGGTCAAATCTTACCAAAACATTATCATCATCACTCTGATGATATATGGGTTATATTGCAAGGCAAGGGTGTATTTTATCCAACGCCTAATACAGAGGTGCCTTTTACAAAGGGGCAAGTTATAGTATCTAAAAAGGGTGAATGTCATGGTGCAAAAAATACTGGAACGGAAGATATTGTCTTTGTGAGTATCGTTGCTCCAGTGCCTGCTGATTATGATCCTGTTAAGACTAATTAATATGAAAGCACTTTATAGTATTTTCTTCTCTTGTGATAGAGATATATTCATACTATAAAGTGCTTTTTTATTTTATACAGTCATTTCTAGCGAATATACCTTTTCTATTTTATATGTCATTATTTTGGTTTTACTATTCCTATTTGTTATTTCTATACTCTATAAAATTCCATTGACAGAGGACGTTTGTTCTTTTAAGATGGTAAAGTATGTAATATTTTAATAAGTAGAAAGGAATTATATGAACTCATCTACACTAGAGCCTCAAAGTGGGGATATCAATTTCAGAGATTTTACGAAACGTCGTATGCTTCACGTAGTCTTACCATTGTTTATTGTTTCTATTATTGCCTTCCTGGATCGCGTTAACATTGCTTATGCAGGCTTGACTATGAAGGAGAATTTACCATGGTTGACGCCAGAAGTATTTGGTATGGGGGCAGGCATTTTCTTTATTGGTTATGTTTTGTTTGAAGTGCCTGCATCTTTAATTGCAGCTCGTTGTAATGCTATGCATTGGGTGGCGCGTATCATGTTTAGTTGGGGGCTCGTATGTATTCTTATGACGACGATGACCACTGAGTTGGAATTTTATGTTTATCGATTTTTACTTGGTCTATGTGAGGCTTCTTTATATCCTGTAATTTATTCATTACTCATTCCAAATTGGTTCTTGCCAAAGGAGCGAGCGAAGGCAATCTCCTTGATGTTGACATCTTTATTGTTCTCTAACATCATTGGTGGGCCATTGGCAGGTATTTTATTGGATACAACGTTCTTTGGTCTACATGGTTGGCGTACACTCTTTATCGTTGAAGCTATTCCTGCTGTGATCTTTGCGTTCATTTTCGCATTCTGGATGAAAGAGCGTCCTGAACATGCATCTTGGGTAACTGATGTAGAAAAGGTATATATTAAAGCCGAGCTTGAAAAAGAAGAGCAACAAAAGCAAGCCGCAAAGAAATATACTATTTGGCAAGCGTTAAAAGACCCAAAAGTATTGCGTTTAGCGTTAATCTATTTCTTGTGGGTTATTGGTTTCTGGGGCTTTAGTTTTTGGATGCCTCAAGTTCTTAAAAGCTTATCTGGATGGCCACCAAGCGTGGTAGCGTGGTCTATTGCTATTCCAATGACAGCAGCCTTACTTGTACAAATATACTGTGGTTACTCTTCTGAAAAGCGCAATGAAAAACGTTGGCACGTTGCTACTACATTGTTCATTGGTACTATTGGTTTCTTAGCAACACCACACAGTCCATCTCCAGAAGTTAGCTTATTCTTTATATGCTTAACTGCAGTAGGTGTTTACGGTGGTATGGGTGTATGGTGGACCATGCCAACAACCTTCTTATCTGGCGCTGCTGCAGCGGGGGCGATGGGACTCATTAACTCTTCAGGTAATATGGGGGGCTGGGTAGGTCCTTATATGCTTGGATTCATCAATGGTCACACTGGTAGCTTTGCTTATGGTTACTATGTAATGGGGGCTTGTATGTTCCTTGCTGGTCTATTAATTTTGACACTTCCAAAATCTATGGAACATAAAGAGGATTAAGTAGAGCTATATTATAGATAACTAGATTATAGACAACTTAATAGGAAAATATTTAACGAATGCTTCAATGGTGTGATTTTGGATACTATTCAATTTTATGTTACAATTTACAAAATAGTATTATTTAAACTTGAGGAGACAAATATTGAAAGAGTGTAGACCTAAGTTTGATGAAATTACATCATTTGATGAATTTAATAAATATTATTGGTATCGTGATGAACTTTCACAAATATGTAAATCATTAGGATTAGAATATAGGGGAACAAAACAAGAACTCAATTATATTATTGAGCAGTACTTTAAAGGCGATTTAATTAAAAAATCATCAATAAAAAATAGAAGAAGGCAAGTGGAAAGTATTACTTTAGATACACCATTACTTGAATGTAATTTTTCCTTTAATACGAAGTTTAGAGAATATTTCTCTGCTTTAATAGGTGTTTCACGATTTAAATTTAATGCTGATATGGCTACTGCCTGGAGAAAAGTAAAAAGTGAAAAAAATACAAGCTTTACAATTGGAGATTTGCTGAAAGTATATTATGGTGAATCAGATTATGCAAAGTATGACAATTCGGTTTGTCAATGGAATCAATTTTTTAAGGATTTTTGTGCAGACGAATGTAGTGGCAATTATTCGAATAAATTAAAAGTAGCATCTATTATTTGGAAAGAAGTTAGAGATTCAAAAAATGAAAAAATTTATTCAAAGGAGCTTTTAAGTGAATATGCATATAAATTAGAAGCGTATCGCAAGTAGAAGCAACTTGTCGTTGCAGAGATGTATGGGAAAACTAGCAATTAAATCTATAATAGAATAACGATAAAAGCACCTTATATCCTATGAGAAGAGTCATTTGTGATGACTTTTGTAGGTATGTAAGGTGCTTTTATTTATTTCTGATTTCTTTATTGATTTTGTTTTGTTACATCAGGCACTTTCCCAGGATTCATATCCAGGTTTAGATCTGTGGATTTGAATGGGTGTGGGTTTGCCTCTGGTGGTTGTACTTTGAGCTCTGGATGCAACCATTGCAGTTGCTTTAGTTCCCAGTCGTACTTGGCACCGTCATTTTGTAGTTGACGAATATCTTTTAGGATTTCGTTTAGTTGATCACTATGCTTATTAGCCATCCCTTCAAGAATGTAAAGACGACCTGCTACACTGTCGATGGTAGAGCCATCGTGGTCTTCATCGACACGCCATTGTAATTCAGAGATTTGTATTTGCTGGAATATGATAACGATAACCAGCACAATGATAACGCCCCACATGGGAGATTCTTTAGCTTTCAAAAGGGCTCGCAATTTAGATGCGAGCCCAGATGGTTTGTTCATTATTGACGATCCTCGAGTTGTAATCCAGGTAATGGTAATTTGGAGTTTACGAAGTCTAACCACAAGCGAGAAGCGTGGGAGAGGTAATGACCCTTTTTCCAAATTACATAAAGGGTATGAATAATTTCAGGTACGAGAGGTCTTACGACAACCTTAGAACCAACCTCTGTATTTTCACCTACCTCAGGGCAGAGGCGAGATGGTAATAATGCGATAGCAAGGTTTGCACTAACCGTTTGTAACATGAGATCACGTTGGCTCGTTTCAAACACGATGTGCGGTTGGAAGCCGGTGTGTTTACAAGCTTTGATGATTTCATCATGTAAGTTGAAATCGTCTTTATGCAATACAAAGGATTCATCAGCTAGCATTTCTAGGCGAATTTCTTTTTCTTTTGCCAAAGGGCTAGATTTTGGAATGATAACGGACAGTGGGTCACTCGTAAGGTAGAAAGATTCAAATTCTTTAGGGTTTGGTTTAGTACAGATGATGCCAATATCAATTAAACCTTCCTGAACGCTGATCTCAACCTTTTTAGAACCTTGTTCGTAGAGTTCCAATTCGATTTGTGGATATACTTTTTTAAATTCACCTAATAACTGGGCAAAAATGGGAGCATCCGTAATTGGTGGAATACCAATTCTGATAGAACCTTGCTCCAAACGAAATTCGTTTTCAAAATCAGTTTTTAGATGTTCAAACATAAACACAACGCGTTTAGCGTGGGTTAAGAAGATGGTACCCCCATCAGTAAGTTCTACAGATTTAGCATTACGCATGAAGAGAACAACACCAAGTTCGTCTTCTAAAGCTTTAATTGTACGGCTGATTGCAGATTGGGAGATGTGTAAATTCCTTGCAGCCTTACTAAAGCTTTTTTGATCAGCTACTTCAACGAAGTATTTCAAATGATGAAAATCCATAATTAACCCCCTAAAAATAAAACTTGGTTATAGGACGTGACCTAACTAAATGAGAATAGTTATTACTGTAATGCAATTAGCTATTACTTTATGTAAAGCATGGATAGCAATATTGGCAAAGCGACAGTCACTGTATGTGTTGCGTTGATAGGGCCCAGCACGTTATAATTAGCATATAGGGCTATATCAAGTTATGATATTAGGAATTATGGTTGTGCCCATCACAAAAAAGTATGCTCACACATAATGCCATATTATATATAACATATATATTATTGCATTATTTTTTCATGTGCGCAAGTTTGTAATGGTTGTTATTCCTAAACATAATGATAGATTAAGCAAGTGTTCTATTTTTGCTAAATGCTTAAGGAGGCAATAATCACATGAGTCGTAAATTTAAAACTATGGACGGCAACCAAGCGGCTGCTCACGTTTCTTATGGTTTTACAGAAGTTGCTGCGATTTATCCAATCACTCCATCTTCTCCAATGCCAGAACACATTGATGAATGGGCTGCATCTGGTCGAAAAAACATCTTCGGCAACACTGTTCAAGTTGTAGAAATGCAATCTGAAGCAGGTGCTGCTGCTGCAACCCACGGTTCTTTACAAGCTGGTGCATTAACAACAACTTTCACATCTTCCCAAGGTTTGTTATTGATGCTTCCTAACTTATATAAAGTAGCAGGTGAATTACTTCCAGGTGTATTCCAAGTAGCTGCTCGTGCATTGGCTGCACATGCTTTGGCTATCTTTGGTGACCACCAAGACGTAATGGCTGCTCGTGCAGCTGGCTGTGCTATGTTAGCTGAATCCTCTGTACAAGAAGTAATGGACTTGTCCGCTGTAGCTCACTTGACAGCTATTAAAACTCGCGTACCTTTCATCAACTTCTTTGACGGTTTCCGTACATCCCACGAAATTCAAAAAATTCAAATCTGGGACTATGAAGATTTAAAACCATTGGTTGATATGGACGCTGTTAAAGCTTTCCGTAAAAATGCTTTAAATCCAGATGCTCCTGTAACTCGTGGTACTGCAGAAAACCCTGACGTTTACTTCCAACATCGTGAAGCATCCAATAAATTCTACTTGAACGTTCCTGACGTTGTAGAACACTACATGAACGAAGTTAACAAATTGGCAGGTACTAACTACCAATTGTTCAACTACCATGGTGCTCCTGATGCTACTGACGTTGTTGTAACTATGGGTTCTTCCGCTCAAGTTGTAGAATCCACTGTGGATTACCTCAACAAATTGGGCCGCAAAGTTGGTTTTATCAACGTTCATTTGTTCCGCCCATTCGCAACAGATCGTTTGTTGAAAGTTCTTCCTCAAACTGTAGAACGCATTGCAGTTCTTGACCGTACTAAAGAACCAGGTGCTTTGGCTGAACCATTGTTCTTAGACGTACAAGCAGCTGTAGTTGACGGTGGCCGTAATGTAAAAGTTATCGCTGGTCGTTATGGTTTGAGCTCCAAAGACGTTATCCCTGCAGACATCGTTGCTGTATTCGATAACTTAGCTGCTGAAAATGGCAAGAAATTCTTCACATTGGGTATCAATGATGATGTTACATTCTTGTCCTTAGATCGTGCTGAAGGCGTAGAAGTTGAAACTCCTGGTTTGACTGAATGTAAATTCTGGGGCTTCGGTTCTGACGGTACTGTAGGTGCGAATAAATCCGCTATCAAAATCATCGGTGACCACACTGATATGTATGCTCAAGCATACTTTGACTACGACTCCAAAAAATCTGGTGGCGTAACAATGTCTCACCTTCGTTTTGGTAAAAACCCAATCAACTTACCTTACTTGATTACTGAACCTCAATTCGTAGCATGTCACCGTCAATCTTATGTACATGAATACGACTTGATTCGCGGCATCAAAAAAGGCGGTACATTCTTGTTGAACTGTACTTGGTCTCCTGAAGAATTGGATGAACATTTACCTGCTAAATTACGTCGTCAAATCGCAGAAAAAGAATTGAACTTCTACATCATCAATGCTGCGAAAATCGCTTCCGAAATCGGTTTGGGCGGTCGTATCAACATGGTAACGCAAGCTGCATTCTTCAAATTGACTGAAATCATCCCTGTAGATGATGCTGTTAAATACCTTAAAGAATCCGTAGTAACTTCTTACGGTAAAAAAGGTCAAAATATCGTTGACATGAACAATGCTGCTATCGATCAAGGTGTTAACGCTTTGGTAAAAGTAGATGTTCCTGCTAGCTGGAAAGACGCAGTAGATGATGGCAATCATGCAGTTAAACCTGGTTGCGAATCTTGCCCATCCTTCGTTCAAAATATTGCACAACCAATCAATGCACAAGCTGGTTATGATCTTCCTGTATCCAAATTCTCTGGCTATGAAGATGGTACATTACCTGCTGGTACTGCTAAATTCGAAAAACGCGGTCCTGCATTGTTCGTTCCAAAATGGTTGCCTGAAAACTGTATTCAATGTAACCAATGTTCCTTCGTATGTCCACATGCTACAATTCGTCCAATTTTGGCAACTGAAGCAGAAGTGGCTGCAGCTCCAGAACATTTCGATACAATCCCTGCATTGGGTGCTAAAGATCTTCAATTCCGTATCGCTGTATCCCCATTAGATTGCTTGGGTTGCGGTAACTGTGTTGATATCTGTCCAGCTCCTAAAGGCAAAGCTATCGTGATGACATCCATCGATACTGAAATCGAACAAGCTGAAGCTTGGAACTATGGTGTTAACCTTCCTGTAAAAGAAAATCCTATGAAGAAGGAAACTGTTAAAGGTTCCCAATTTGAACAACCATTGTTCGAATTCTCCGGTGCTTGCGCAGGTTGTGGTGAAACTCCTTATGCTAAATTGTTAACTCAATTGTTCGGTGACCGTATGATGATTGCCAATGCAACTGGTTGTTCCTCCATCTGGGGTGCTTCCATGCCTGCATCTCCATACACAACTAACCAACAAGGTCATGGTCCTTCTTGGGCAAACTCCTTGTTCGAAGATAATGCTGAGTATGGTTATGGTATGTACATCGGTGTTAAGAAAATCCGCCAACAATTAGTAGAATTGGCTGCTAAAGCAGTTGAAACTGCTACTGGCGAATTGAAAGACGCTTTAGAACAATGGATTGAATTTGCTAACCTTGGTGCAGCTACTCGTCAACGTTCCGAACGTTTAGTAGCAGCTATCGAAGCTGAAGGCGCTACAACTCCTGAATTGAAAGAAATTCTTGAGAAAAAACAATTCTTGATCAAACGTTCTCACTGGATCTTCGGTGGTGACGGCTGGGCATACGACATCGGCTTCGGCGGTGTTGACCATGTATTAGCTTCTGGCGAAGACGTAAACATCTTCGTATTCGATACTGAAGTATACTCCAACACTGGTGGTCAAGCATCTAAATCCACTAACGTAGCAGCAGTTGCTCAATTCGCAGCTTCTGGTAAACGTACTAAGAAGAAAGACCTTGGCATGATGGCTATGTCTTATGGTTATGTATACGTAGCACAAGTAGCTATGGGTGCAGACAAAAACCAATTGATGAAAGCTGTTACAGAAGCTGAAGCATATCCAGGTCCATCCTTGATCATCGCTTACAGCCCATGTATCAACCATGGTATCAAAGCTGGTATGGGTAAAGCTCAAGAAGAACAACGTAAAGCAGTTGCAGCTGGTTACTGGGATCTTTACAGATACAACCCTCAACTTAAAGAAGAAGGTAAAAATCCATTCTCCTTGGATTCCAAAGAACCAACTGAAAGCTTCCAAGACTTCCTTAAAGGTGAAGTACGTTACGCTTCCTTGGCTAAAGCAGCTCCAGACGTTGCAGAAGAATTATTCGCTAAAACTGAAAAAGACGCTAAAGAACGTCGCTTAAGCTATGTTCGCTTGCAAAAAGGTTTTGAAGACGTAAAATAATTCGTTATTTAACGACTGAGAACTATATGAGGCACCCTTGAAAGGGTGCCTCTTTTGTATGTAATACTATATAGCTAAATGTGTTAATATCATATTATTTAGGTAATAACTGCTTTAAACGTAGGTAATATACTAGTAATTTGGTATAATGATAAATAACAATGTATATTTCATAAAGTTAAACATAGAGGTACATATGGCTAAGGATAATTCACAAATAGCAATGGAAGACATGCAACAAACGATATATAAAGAGTTAGGCTATAAATCCTATCCATTTCCTTTTACAACGCCGGCCTATTTAGAAGCATATGGTGCTCTTGTAGGGCTAAATACTCCACCTGCGAAGACAGCTCGTGTTCTTGAACTAGGCGCTACTTATGGCGGTAATATTATTTCTCAAGCTGTATTTAACCCAGAGGCGACCTTTGTAGGCATTGAACTTTCACAAGACCAAGTAGAGAAGGGCAATCAAATTATTTGTGATGCAAAATTAGAGAATGTATCCTTGGTGCAAGGAGATATTTTGAATTTTGACGAATCTATGGGGACTTTCGATTATATTATTGCACATGGATTCTACTCTTGGATCAATGATGAAATGAAGGATAAGCTGCTCAATATTATTTCTAATCATTTGGCGGATAATGGTATTGCCTATGTGTCTTACAATACGTATCCAGGTTGGCATACCATGGAAGAAGTACGTCAGCTCATGCTGTTTGCTAATCGTGGCCAAGATAAGTTGACCCATAAGGAAAAGGTGTTGCGCGGTAAGACCGTAGGCAGTCTTGTGGGTGCTCAGATTCTTAACTATGATAACCTTAAAGAACGAAATAGTAAATTCCTTGGTGCATTGCGCTCTGTAATGCAAAAGGATGACTATTATGTAGGTCATGACCATCTAGAGCCGCATAATGATCCGTGCTATTTCTATCAATTTAATGATCATTTGAAAGCGCATAATCTTGCTTATGTATGCGATGCAGACCTTACACTATCTATGGTTCGTACCTATGATGAAAGTATAGCAGCTAAACTTGAGCAACTGGCGCCTAATAGCCAAGCGGATCAAGAACAATATTTAGATTTTATACTAGATACGACATTCCGCAAGTCAATTATTTGTAAAGCTAGCTTTGCAAATAATATTAACTTTGCTGTTGCGAATCCGGCTGAAGTGAAT
The DNA here is from genome assembly GCF_003602765.1 of Veillonella sp. AF36-20BH. NCBI lineage: Bacteria > Bacillati > Bacillota > Negativicutes > Veillonellales > Veillonellaceae > Veillonella > Veillonella sp. AF36-20BH. Next base: position 25,843 of record NZ_QTLR01000007.1, on the reverse strand, counting down.
ACAATTCCTGTTCGCACTATTGTAAATAGCTTTGTTTTCCAAATTCTCTTTGATGAGGAAGCACTGGAAATGTTTGAAAATGTACTCGTAAGAGATACCTTCCAAGCGCTTATTAAAGATGGTGGTACGTTTAATATGATCGAGGCTCTAGCTATTTTGAAAGCAGCCCATGAGGCAGCTCATGCATCTGATGATGAATTAGAACCTGCTGTATGTAGCTTGTATCGTGCTGTAGTAGAGCATATGGTACGTGGTGGCATTCGCTTCTATAAAACATTTCCTGTAAAAGAAGAGTATATGGAGGGCTTATCTTATATACCTACCCGTTTTACAAACTTTGTAAAGGCTATTGTGAATGGTGGTAGTGAATATATACATGGAGCAGATATGTTCAATGATGCTATTGGTGATATTTCTGAAGAGGATTTATTATTTATGGAGTTATTGAACAAACCAAAAGCGAAATCCACGGTAATTAAAAAGATTAAAGAGGCTCTCTTTAGTGCAGATCCCTCTCAACCTACAAAGCATCAAAATGCCATGGTTGAAGCTTTTTATAATGAATTAACAACGCGCATGGAACATTTGGGCTTTGTTAGAAGTAAGAAAACAGGTAGTATTTCCTAAGTGATAGCTCCCTTTATTTGATTCTGTTGCTATGAGTCTGTATTATATTCTGCTGATTTTATAGCTAAAATAGAAACCCGTTACACTTATAACATATATATGTATTAAGTGTTAACGGGTTTTGTTTTATATAATTAAATTTACTTTTATTTTATATTTATTACTTTTAGTTATTTTATATTGCTGAAAAAGTATAGTAAATCGATAATTTTAATGAGGAAAAAATGAACCGTTCATGAAAGTATGGTATAATGTGTTTGGGTATTTTGTAAATATCATCCGATGTGTTGTGGATGATTCTATAAATTGTATTAGTTGATAAAGTTGTATTAATTGTATTATTTGTAAAAGGAGTCTTTTATGGCATCTAAAAAGGCAGTTCTAGTATACATACTGGAAATCCTGAAAGACGAAACAGATGCTAATCATACGTTATCTCAAGAGGAGATTCGCAGTATATTAGCTGAACGGTACGAGGTATCCGTCGATCGGAAAACCTTAGGCCGTCATTTAAATGATTTATATGAATCTGGAGATTTTGGTATTCAATGTGAAGAGTCTGCTGTGGGAGCAGATGGCACCATTAGACGTACTGATTTCTATATGATTCATACCTTTGAAGATTCTGAATTGCGGTTATTGATTGATGGTATATTGGCATCTCGCCATATTACTGCATCTCAACGTAAAGATTTAATCGGGCGTGTTGCAAAATTGGGTAGCTCCTATTTTAAGCCTCATGGTATTGATATTGAAAGTAATACAGAGTACCTTCATAGAAGCCAAGATTTATTTCTTAATATTGATCTCATAGAAGAAGCAATACAAAAGGGTAGAAAAATTTCGTTGGCTTATTGCCAACCGGATGTGGATAAGCGATTACACATTAATCTTGGTCCAGACCATAAGGAACGGAAGTATGTATTTAACCCATTCCAACTAGTAATGAATCGGGGACATTATTACTTGGTGGGGAATCACGAAAATTATGATGACATGTCTACATTACGTGTCGATCGAATTGCACATATTACGGTGCTAAATGAACGTAGAAAACCTTTACGGGAGATAAAGGGATACCAACAACAACGTACCTTTAACGTGTCACAATACGTAAAGGAACATATTTATATGTTCGGCGGTGAATCTATTACTGTTACGTTTAAAGCTAAACGGTCCATCGTAAATCAAATTTTAGATTGGTTTGATGGCAATGTAGAGTTTACGAATATAACAGCCGATAATGTTGTATGTCGTGTACGTGTTAATCATGACGCCTTTAAATATTGGGCGCTCCAATATATGCAAAGTGTAAAAGTGCTTACTCCAGCCTCTTTAGTGACAGAGGTAAAAGCCGCAATTGAGGAAGGTTTACACCAATACTCATAAATAAAAAGCTAGTTGATCGATGAATCAACTAGCTTTTTTATATTTCCTTATAGAACGTGCATTTTTTCTGCTTCTCTATAGTCTTTTAGAACCGGACGTGGAGGCAATTTACCCATGAGGCTTACAATATAGATTGCGATAGAAGAGAAAATGAAGCCTGGCACAATTTCGTATAGGCCAAAGAATCCAAATTGTTTCCAAATGAGTACTGTTAAACCACCTACAACAATACCAGCGATACAGCCGTGACGCGTCATGCGTTTCCAGAACAAAGAGAACAAGATAGCTGGACCGAAGGCTGCGCCGAAGCCTGCCCAAGCATAGGCTACCATCGTCAAGATATAGCTGTCTGGGTCCATTGCCATATAGATGGCAACCAATGCCACTAGAAGTACTACGATACGGCTTACTAATACAAGCTCTTTATCGCTTGCTTTTGGATGGATGATATTAGCATAGAAGTCATTAGAAATAGCAGAGGCTGTTACTAATAATTGAGCAGATGCGGTACTCATAATAGCGGCCAATACAGCGGACCAGATAAGGCCTGCTACAAATGGAGTAAAGAGCCGTTCAGTCATGATGAGGAATACTGTTTCCGCATCTGTGCCAACCAATTTGTCTGGTAACATATATACATGACCAATGAGACCTACAGCGATAGCTGCCATAAGGGATAAGATAACCCAAACCATGGCGATGTTCGTAGATTTCTTAAGCTCTTTCGCATCAGAGATAGCCATAAAGCGCACTAGGATGTGAGGTTGACCGAAGTAGCCAAGACCCCAACCGAGAGAAGAAATTAGGCCGATAGCCCAAGTAAACCAATCAGACGGATTACCAAACAAGCTAAGTCCTTGTGGGAACTCATGTTGGATGAGCTGGAATGTTTCTATAGGGCCACCCATGTACATGGCTGCTGTAATTGGTACTGCCAAGATGGCAAAGAACATTAATGCGCCTTGAATACAGTCTGTCCAAGATACGGCGAGGAATCCGCCAAGGAAGGTATAGAATACGACGATACCAGCTGTGATAAAGAGGGATACGGTGTAATCAAGGCCAAAGATAGTATTGAATAATTTGCCCCCTGCCACGAAGCCTGATGATGTATAAATCAAGAAGAAAATTAAGATAAATAAGGCGGAAATAACAGCTACCGAATGGGATTGATCGTGAAAACGATTCTTTAAATAATCCGGTAAGGTTAAACTGTCACTGGCTACCTCAGTATGGTTACGCAAGCGTCTAGAAACGAATTTCCAGTTGGCCCATGTACCTAATGTGAGGCCTACGGCAATCCACACACCAGAAATCCCCGTTGTATACGCTAGGCCTGGTACCCCCATGAGCATCCAACCACTCATATCTGATGCTTCCGCACTAAGTGCTGTAATCCATGGTCCTAATTGTCGGCCACCGAGGATGTAATCACCAATGCTGTTCGATTTACGATAATAGTAGACCCCGATATACATCATGAGCCCTAGATATAAGGCAAAGGCGATAATAATCATTAAGTTGTCTTGTGTCATGCCTATATAAGACCTCCTTAGGTTCTAGTTATATTCTATAGTATAGTAAATAATTTTTATTGTACCACATATTAGTACTTTAGAGGGTAAAAAATTGGTGGTATCAATAAGATTCTTATACTAATTTAGGCTATATACTTTAGAGATACGCATTAGCTGATTACTTATGAAATCATATATTAATAAGCCCCATACCGAATGAAATATGATAAAATAAAAGAATGAAAAAACGATATTTCGTATTGAGTGTACGAAATATTTGTCAGTAGTAATCGAAATTAATACTTATATTTCTGGAACGTGAAAGGAGGACCTTATGGAACAACAGGTAGGCGGAAAACAAGATGTATCTAGACAACATCAAGTTGTGACGAAACAACAAGCGTTGCGTATGTTAGAGACCTACTTTGGGTATACCTCCTTTAGACCGGCTCAAGAGGCTCCTATTGCATCCTTGTTGCGGAATGAAGATGTAATTGGAATCATGCCGACAGGGGCAGGGAAGTCTATCTGTTTCCAGATTCCTGCGCTTTGTAAGCCGGGCTTGACTATTGTGTTTTCTCCGCTTATTTCTCTTATGAAAGACCAAGTGGATGGTCTTTTAGTACAGAATATACCAGCGTCACTTATCAATAGTACGCTTACCCAAGCAGAGTTTAATAAAACCATGTACGAAGTACGCAGTGGCAAAATTAAACTCTTATATATTGCGCCAGAGCGGTTGAGCTCTAATTTTTTCTGTAATGTACTGCGAGCGTTACCGATTGCTCAAGTTATCGTGGATGAGGCTCACTGTATCTCTGAGTGGGGCCATGATTTTAGACCGTCTTATCGACTTATCGGAGAGTGGCTCAATTCATTACCAAAGAGACCTATCGTGGGGGCTTTTACGGCGACGGCGACGAAATATGTAGAAAATGATATAAAAAAATTATTAGGTCTAGATACGGCTAATGTATACGTGACGGGTTTTGATCGGCCTAATTTATCGTTCTCTGTTATCCGCACACCGAAGCGGATGGATTACGTTGTCCATTATGTGCGAGAGCACGCCAATGAAAATGGTATTATCTATTGTGCAACGCGCAAGGATGTAGATCGGGTTTATGAAAATTTAACCCGTGCGGGCATCAAAGCTGGCCATTACCACGGAGGACTCAACGACGAGGTGCGCCATGAAATGCAGAATGCCTATGCAGACGATAAATTACAGGTTATGGTGGCGACGAATGCCTTTGGTATGGGCATTGATAAAAGCAATGTACGCTATGTGCTACATTATCAAATGCCGCGTAATATGGAGTCCTATTATCAGGAGGCAGGACGAGCTGGCCGTGATGGGGCACCTGCTGAATGTATCTTGCTTTATAGTGGGCAGGATGTACAGGTTCATAAGTATTTAATTGAACAATCTATCGAAACGCCGGAACGACAAGATGTGGAGTTACGCAAATTGCAGTCCATGATTGATTACTGTTTCTGTAGTAATTGCTTGCGTAAATATATGCTTAATTACTTTGGTGAAAGCACCGTTTGGACTACTTGTGATAATTGTAGCTCTTGTAAGGGTTCTGCTGATAAGGTCAATGTTACGAAGGAAGCAAAAGCTATTTTTCGTGCCATCATGGGCACCGATGAGCGATATGGGGCATCAATGATAACCTCTATCGTCCGCGGGGAGCGAACGGATCGTATTATGCGTGCTGGACATGATGCATTGCCTGTCTTTGGCTTACTGAGCAATGTAGATGAAAAATCTATTAAAGGACTTATCCAACAGTTTGTAGCATCTGGCTACTTGCGCAGTTCGACTGGAAAATACCCTATATTATCCTTAACGGCTGGTGCAGAGGAAGTATTAGCAGGTCGTAAAGAGGTAGAGGAAATTAGACAACATGTGTCTGTGCCTTCTCGCACTAGTAAGTCTGCTGCCTCAGTGGTGCGAGGAAAGTCCAGCTCTACATCGGGCGGCTTATTTGAACATTTACGTCAACATCGCAAATACTTGGCAGAAAAAGCGGGTCTTAGACCGTATCTTATCTTTCCTGACACAGTACTCATAGATTTGGCAAATTTACGACCTACAACATTAGGTGAGTTTGGCAATGTTAAAGGCGTAGGGGAAGCAAAATTAAAAAAATATGGACTTACCTTTTTACAGGCCATTGCAGAATATAAGGGATAATAAATTTTACTGTATATATGGTAGTACTGTATATTTTTTAGTATGATAGTACTATATATTTTAGTAAGACTAGCAAGATATACGTTAGTATTTTTTGCTTATTATATATAGATCTAGGGGGATAAATGAGCTTAGCAGATACACAATACCTCGGTATTATTGAAAATATTTTAGATCATGGCATTTATGGTCAAAATCGCACAGGCATTGCAACGTACAAATTGCCTCAACAAATCATGCAATTTGACTTGCAAGAGGAATTTCCAATTTTAACCACTAAATTTGTAGCTTTTAAAACAGCTGTGAAAGAATTATTGTGGATTTGGCAAATGCAGTCCAATGACGTGCGCAAATTGCAAGAAATGAATGTGCACGTATGGGATGAATGGATGCGTGAAGATGGTACTATTGGTAAAGCATACGGCTACCAAATTGCGAAGTACAAACAACTAGATAAGCTTATCAAAACGATTAAAGAAGATCCTGATAGCCGCCGAATGATTGTAACCCTTTGGAATATTGAAGATTTAGATGATATGGCGTTGCAACCATGTGCGTATGAAACCTTATGGGATGTAGGGGATGGTTACTTGAACTGCATGCTCATCCAACGCAGTGGCGACATGGGGCTTGGCGTTCCGTTTAACACGGCTCAATATGCGGCATTACAATGTATGATTGCTCAAGTAACAGGTTTAAAACCAGGTAAATTTACACATGTTATCAACAATGCCCATATCTATGAAAATCACGTAGATGCATTGCGTGAGCAATTAGCACGTCGCAATCAAGCGTTGCCTGCTCCAAAAATTATTGTGAATCCTGAGGTAAAAGACTTCTATGACTTCACACCAGAGGACATTACCTTAGATGGATATGAGCATTTAGGTAAATTATCCATGACTGTTGCTGTATAGCATTGTATTCATGACAATTGTTAAATAGCATAATATGTATGGCTATTGCTATATAGTATTGTGTTCATAGCCATTGCTAAATAGTATAATTTATGACTGTTGCCATATAGTATTAACCGAAAGAGGGCAGTATGTTAGCATTAATCGTAGCCGTAGCACATAATCGTGTAATCGGTAAAGATAATACTTTGATTTGGCATTTGCCAAATGATTTGAAATTCTTTAAGGAAAAAACAACGGGCCATGTTATCATCATGGGCCGTAAGACCTTTGAAAGCTTACCGTTTTTGTTGCCAAATCGTGAGCATTGGGTAATTACTCGTGATAAAGGCTTTGATGCACCAGAAGGTGTTAAGATTTTCCATAACCCTGAGGCGGCTGCTGAAGCCGCACGTGCTCTTGATGCGGCCTACGTTATTGGTGGTGCTCAAGTATACGAGGCCTTTCTACCTTATGTAGATACTATGTATATCACTGAAGTAGACCATGAATTTGATGGAGATGCATTTTTCCCTGAATTCTCAGAGGATGCTTTCACCATCGAATCCGTTGTAGACGGCATTGTGGATGAAAAGAATCAATATCCTCATCGTTTTGTAACCTATCGCAGAAAGGCAGCTAAATGAGTGAAAGAATGTTTGCCATTATCGGCAGTGAATTAAATGTTAAGCCAAAGCAGGTGCAAGCTGCCGTAGAATTGTTGGACGAAGGCAATACAGTGCCATTTATTGCACGGTATCGTAAAGAGGTAACGGGCGAATTGCAAGATGAGCAATTGCGCACCATTGAAGAACGCATTAAATACTTGCGCAACTTAGAAACACGGCGCCAAGAAATCATTGCTTCTATTACAGAGCAAGAAAAGATGACAGACGAGTTGATGAAGTCTTTGGAAGCTGCTACAAAGCTACAAGAGTTAGAGGATTTGTATTTACCGTACCGTCCAAAGAAACGTACGCGTGCTATGATTGCCCGTGAACGTGGATTAGAGCCATTGGCTGATATGATTATCAACGATACGGTTACCTCTGGAGATCCGTTAGAGATTGCAAAAGAATACATAACAGAAGAGGTTCCTACGCCAGAGGATGCCATACAAGGCGCTTCTGATATCGTAGCGGAAATTGTCAGTGATAGTGCAGACTTCCGGGCGTACTTGCGTAAGAAGATGTGGAATGAAGGCTTTATTCAAGCTGAATTGAGCGGTGAAGAGGAAGAACAACAACAATTCTTGCAATACGCTGAATATGCTGAGCCAGTTCGTCAAATGCCGTCTCACCGTATCTTGGCAGTAAATCGTGGCGAAAAATTAGGTGCTTTAAAACTAGCTCTAACTGTACCTGGCGATACTTATGTCGCTTATATGTTACAAAAGTTAGAGAAAAATCCTAAGTCTATCTTCGCAGAGTATAAAGCGGCTGCTGTAGCTGATGCGTACAAGCGTCTTATTTTCCCAGCTTTAGAGCGTGAAATCCGCAATGAATTGACGGAAAAAGCCGATGAGCAAGCTATCAAGGTATTCGGTGTAAATCTCAAAAATCTATTGTTACAACCACCATTGGCCGGACATGTTATCATGGGCCTTGACCCTGGTTACCGTACTGGCTGTAAAATGGCGATTATCGATCAACAAGGCAATGTGCTCGATTACGGTGCGTACTATTTAACAAATAGTGAAAAGCTTCGCAAGGAAGCTCAAAAGGTATTGGCTGATAAAATCCGTAAGTTTAAGGTTACTCTTTTATCTATCGGCAATGGTACTGCATCCTACGAAACAGAGCAATTTGCATCTACCATGATTGAAGAGGAACAATTAGATTGCCACTATATCATCACTAATGAAGCAGGTGCATCTGTATACTCTGCATCTAAATTAGCTATCGATGAGCTACCAGATTTAGATGTAACCATTCGCGGTGCCGTATCTATTGCACGCCGCGTACAAGATCCATTGGCTGAATCTGTTAAAATCGATCCAAAATCTATCGGCGTAGGTCAATATCAACATGATGTAAACCAAAAACAATTGACTCATACCTTAGATCAAGTGGTTGAAACTGTAGTAAACCATGTTGGGGTAGAGCTAAATACTGCATCCCCAGCTATTTTGCAACATGTTGCAGGCATTTCTAGTGCGGTGGCTAAAAATATTGTTGCATACCGTCAAGAGAATGGTGTATTTAAAAGCCGTAAGGAATTGCTAAAAGTGCCTCGTTTAGGCCCTGCCGCCTTTACTCAATGTGCGGGTTTCCTCCGCTTACAACATGGTAAAAATCCGTTGGATAATACATCTGTTCACCCAGAGTCTTATGAATTGGCAGAGCGCATCATTGGTGAGTTAGGCTTTACCTTAAAAGATTTGCAAGATAAATCTCAATTAGAAGCGTTGCAAGTTAAATTACCTCTTGTAGATGCTGAGAAAATGGCTGCTAAACTTGATGCAGGGGTACCAACCGTGCGAGATATACTCGGTGCACTGGCAAAACCAGGACGCGATCCTCGTGAGGATTTGCCAGCTCCATTGACAAGAAAACACGTAGTGAGCCTTGAAGATATTAAGGTGGGTACCATTGTAAAAGGTACCGTTCATAACGTAGTTGATTTCGGAGCTTTCGTAGACTTTGGGCTTAAAACGAATGGTTTATTACATCGCAGCGAGCTTTGCAACAGCCGTCAACATCCATCAGATGTGCTTGCTGTAGGTGATATTATCGAAGCACAAATTATTTCTGTTGATGTAAAACGCAATCGCATCGGTTTGTCTGTAAAAGCATTACAACCAGAAAAACCGAAGAATAACGATAATAACCGTAATAGAAATAATAACGGTCAGCTTCGAAATAATGATAACCGAAATAATAACCGTAATAATGGTGGACGTCAAAATGAGAATCACAATAATGGCTCTCGTAATAATGGGAGTCGTCGTAATTCATAATTTAATAGAAGTCTAGTTAATCTACATTAATAGATTTTAAATGATAGTCATTCTTGACTAAAAGTCATTATACTAAAAACCACACCCTCTATGGTTTTAGAGGGTGTGGTTTTTCTATATAGCTAAAATCTATGTATATTAATGCAGAATAGATATATCGAAAATAATATATCTGATTGAAAATTTTAGATATGAGGAGTATGATGAAATCAAAGAGGGGGAATTCCTAAATCATATTCCTAAAGAGGAGGTAATGCAATGAGCTTGAACCTTAAAGAAAGATATGGACTTTTAATTAATAATGAATGGGTAAAGGCATCTGACGGTGCTGAATTTAATGTATATAACCCTGCTAATGGCGAACAACTCGCTATCTGTGCAGAGGCGACGAATGATGATGTTGATAAAGCTGTAGAGGCTGCAACAGAAGCTTTCAAAATATGGAAAAAAGTATCTCAAGTAGAACGTGCCGATTATTTGTTAAAAATTGCGGATGCTATCGATGCGCATAAAGAACATTTGGCGCAAGTTGAAACATACGACAATGGTAAACCTATCCGCGAAACATTGAATGTGGATATTCCACTTGGGGCTGACCATTTCCGTTATTTTGCAGGCGTGCTTCGTTCCGAAGAAGGCTCTGCACAAGTATTTGATGAAAATACATTGAGCCTTATCGTTCGCGAACCAATTGGTGTTGTAGGTCAAGTTGTGCCTTGGAACTTCCCATTCCTAATGGCTGCTTGGAAATTGGCTCCAGCTCTTGCAGCAGGTTGTACAGTTGTTATCAAACCTTCTAGCCACACATCTCTTAGCTTATTAGAACTTGGCGATATTTTGAAAGAAATCTTGCCGCCAGGTGTTGTAAACATCGTAACTGGTAAAGGTTCTAAATCTGGTCAATATATCCTTGATCATCCTGGTTTTAGCAAACTTGCTTTCACAGGCTCTACTGAGGTAGGTCTAGATGTATATAAAGCAGCATCTGAACGCTTGATTCCTGCCACATTGGAATTAGGTGGTAAATCTGCGAATATCTTCTTTGACGATGCGAACTGGAAACAAGCTCTTGACGGAGCAATGCTCGGGATTCTCTTCAACCAAGGTCAAGTATGTTGCGCAGGATCCCGTATCTTCGTACAAGATACAATTTACGATAAATTCGTAGCTGAACTTGCCGCACTATTTGATAAGGTAAAAGTCGGTTTACCTTGGGAAGAATCTACACAACTTGGTTCCTTAATTTACGAAGATCAAGTGAACAAAGTACTTAGCTATGTAGACCTTGCAAAAGAAGAAGGTGCTCGCATTGTAGCCGGTGGTGTACGTGTTACTGATGGTGAACTTGGTAAAGGGTGCTTCGTAAGACCTACACTTATTGCAGATGCTACAAATGATATGCGCGTAGCTCGTGAAGAAATCTTCGGTCCTGTAGCCGTTGTAATTAAATTCCACAGCGAAGAAGAAGTGATTGAACAAGCTAATGACAGCCTATACGGTCTTGGCGGTGGCGTATTCACGCAAAACATCAACCGTGCTATCCGCGTAGCTCGCGGTATCGAAACAGGTCGTATGTGGGTAAATACATATAACTCTATCCCTGCAGGCGCTCCATTTGGCGGTTACAAACAATCCGGTATCGGACGTGAAACTCACAAAGTTATTCTTGAGCACTACACTCAAATGAAAAACATCATCGTAAACTTGAGCGACAAACCATCTGGGTTCTATGACTTAGACTAATAAAATAGCAATCTCTCCAATAAACTATAACAAAGAGGCACCTCGAATGAGGTGCCTCTTTTACTAATATTGAGATAGACGGAATATTTTTCTATACTCTTCTGGTGCATCAGAACCATCAGAAGGTTTTATAATAACTCTAATATATATATCTTCTTTGAAGTCTGGATATGTTGTTGCATATTCTTTGCAGAATTGATCCATTCGATTGTAAAAATTTGTTACATCTTGGTTTTGTATGGCCGAATAGGGAATAGGCATTTCAATATACAAAGAAGATGTATCGTATGTAGCATAGGATAACTCCTCTGCTGTTATATAGTTTTTCATTAATGGGAATGCAGTTATTAATGGGATGTTAGTTATCAGTATTCGCTCCACTTGTGGTACAACAGGTGCAGAGGTGTTCAAGGCTTCAGATATTTCAATGGGCATTTGTGGATATTTGTCAAAGGTGACTTGCCATGTATTGTTCCTATGAGATTCCAAGTGATATGTTAGATTAGGATAATCCTCATTTATATATTGTTGTACTTCATCTTTACTATAATGTGAGAGAAGATGACAACCCGTTGTTAGTATGAGGGATAGTATAATCAGTGGCAATAATATAAATCGTTTTAGGGTAAAAGGTTTCATTGTATATTCCTTTTATACTACTTTAGGAAGTTTAGTAAATCGTAATTGCTTAACAGGCATTGTTTAATTTATTGGCAGAATTTTGGAGTACACTATTTTAATTATATTATATCTGAATTAAATGTTTACTTATATAGCTGATTAATACCACACAACTCTCAATAAATCATAATAAAGAAGTAGCCCGAAAGAGGTGTCTTTTTTGTACTTAACAATAGTCTATTATATGTAAAAGCATAGTGTATGTTATAATTGTAGCCATATAAAATCGTGTTATTTATAGAGGGCTATTATGAATTTAAAGAGAGTAATTAAATGGATTGGATATATTGTTGGCATAATAGTAGTGCTTTATATACTCATATGGGGAGTATTGATATATTTCTTGGCAAGTGGTGACTTTAAAAATAGTTTGATTTATTTAAGTGATCTTAAAGAGAGTGGATTATATTATGGCAATGAAAACCGTAAGATTGCTGATAATGTAGTTGCTGTTCATGAGGTGGATAATAAACTTTATTACATAACGTTAGACGGTATTGGTATTTTTGATGAAAATGTAAGTTTACTAGATGCTTGGAATAAAAATCTTAATAAATATAATACTTTCATTCCTCGGATAGATTCTAAAGAAACACAATTTAATGTAAGTCTTGATCAGTTATACCCTAATATTTCTAGTCTTGATGAAAGTGATAGAGATATATGGCATGAGATCTTTTATGATAGTGAGAAACGATATACAGGTACAAACGCTGGATATACTATAAAGTTACCTTTCTATGTATCGTATAGAAAGGAAGACTCGATTAAGCATAATGATATAGTAGATCTTTCTACAGGGACTATTATTGGTGAGTATGGAAGTGAGCATATTTTAAGAAATAATGCTTATTATAACTTTGAATTTGGAAAATTGACTAAGCTTGATTTCTCTCAGAAAGCTATATATAGCTATTATTCTAATAATCTTGATATAGGTCGGTTTAGTAAGAATAATGCAGGTGATGAGAGATATGAATCTTATGCACGAAATGAGTTAAATAAAGTAAGAACGAAAGACATAGAGGTATTACCTAATTTACTAAATCAACGATTCATAGTGTTTAATTCCTTTAACGAGTTTTCTGATTTTGATAAAGTTACCTTTGAAGCATTAACCATTGATGCAATTAAAAATCGGAAGGCATTGCAGTTAGGGCCGTTAGAAAACCAGACACTTCGTCAGTATTTGAGTCGGTAACCATATAGTGGAAGGTGGAAGATGAATAAACTTGAAATATTAGGATATATTTGGATTTTTATATCTATGTCGTTATCTATGGGATTATATAAACTTGAGATCCGTAATCATCCAATTGATAAAAAACATGAATATATAAAAGAACATAGGATTTTTGGTAGCTTAACAAAGTATTTATCAATAATTTCTATTATAAGTTTGGTGATATTAAATCTTAAATTTTTAATTGATAAAGATTATAAATTTATAGTGAATTATGGCAGTATTTGGTTGTTTTTCTTTTTTTTAACAATGCTTACAGGGTTTTGTCAGAAGAGAGACAGCGTATATTTTAAACGGAGTCTTATTGCTATAGTTTCTGTGTTGTTTGGTATGATCGTGTTTGCTTATGCATTTAGGAAAGTACTATTTTAATAGACCATATATCAACTCAGATATTATTAAAATAATGTTGTTTTGTGTGGGCACTTATGGAATGATTTTTAGAAATTAAAAATCATTAAAAGGCAGTATAAATCATGATTCAGTTAGATTATCTATTAATTATAGGAATATTACTTAGTGTTTTACTTTTTCTTTTGGTTGGCGTATTTCACTATAGTAAATCTAAACTTTTAAAGGGACTCAATATTTGGTTTTTAATAATACTTAGCGTTTTATTAAGTTATTTATTATATCCCTTATATGAATTGACTGATTATAGAGAAGAATTTACGTCAGTAGTTATTATCTCTGCGATAATCATTAAAATAATTATCAATTTATCTATATTTATGATCGCTGATAAAATAAGAACGAAATGGATTTCTAAATTAATTTTGATTCTATGGGTTGTTCTTGTTGAATGCTTGTATATGCCTATTCATTTGTCATATCTTGTTTTGTTATGTGTATCAGGTGGAATTGTGTTGATTGAACATTTTAAGGGGAAAAGAAATCCTATTTAGCTTAGATTCAGAATTACTTTTATAGCGCTCGCCCTCGAAATATGATATACTACTTAAATGCGCATAGTTCGTGCGCGATAGGAGGAAACACATTTAGATGTTAGAAAAATTTGAACAATTAATGATTAGCGAACCTGTTCTAAGAGCGTTAAACGATATGGGTTTTGAAGAGCCTACGCCAATTCAACAGGAAGCTATCCCAGTTGCCATGAGCGGTAAGGACATGATCGGTCAGGCTCAAACAGGTACTGGTAAGACAGCAGCATTTGGCTTGCCTGTATTGGAACGCGTAGACGGGAATGAGCGTCACGTTCAAGTAGTTATTTTATCCCCTACACGAGAATTAGCTATTCAAGTAGCTGAAGAGCTTAACAAAATGGCTCAGTACACGAATATTACAGCACTGCCAATCTATGGTGGTCAAGATATTAATCGTCAGTTCCGTGCCTTGAAAAAGAACCCTCAAATCATCGTTGCCACTCCTGGCCGATTGATGGATCATATGGATCGTGGTTCTATTAAATTTGACCATGTGAAAGTTGTGGTATTGGACGAAGCCGACGAAATGTTAAATATGGGCTTTGTTGATGACATCAATAAAATCTTGGGTGCTATCCCAGAAGACCATCAAACATTGTTGTTCTCTGCAACTATGCCTAAAGCTATCCAACAATTAGCTGAAACATATTTGACAGAGCCAACATTGATTCGCATGAAACCGACTCAAGTTACGATGGACTTGATCGAACAATACTATATCGAAGTGCAAGACCGTCAAAAATTCGATGTTCTTTGTCGTTTGTTTGATATCCAAACACCTGAACTTGCTATTATCTTTACGCGTACAAAACGTCGTGTTGATGAAGTGACAGAAGGTCTTAAGAAACGTGGTTACATGGCGGAAGGCATCCATGGCGACTTGTCTCAACAAAAACGGGACAGCGTAATTCGCCAATTCCGCGAAGGTACTATTGATATTCTCGTGGCTACAGATGTGGCAGCTCGTGGTCTTGATATTTCTGGCGTATCTCACGTATATAATTATGATATGCCTCAAGATCCTGAAAGCTACACACACCGCGTAGGTCGTACAGGTCGTGCCGGTAAAGCAGGTCAAGCTTTCACGTTCGTTATCCCTCGTGAAATGGAGCATTTACATGCTATCGAGCGTTTAACAAAACGTAAAATTGCACGTCGTCGTGCACCTTCCTTAGGTGAAGTTCTTGAAGGTCAACAACGTTTGGCAATTGAAAGCCTCGTTGAAATGACAGATAATCTAGAAGCATTGGCGCCTTTCAAATCTAGTGCTGAGGAATTGTTGAATGATACAGATTCCGTAACACTTTTGGCAGCAGCTCTTAAATTGTTAACAAAAGAACCAGATACTACTCCTGTAAATATTACAGAAGAAAAACCATTGCGCGTACGCCGTCGTCGTGAAAGTGGTCGAAGTGATCGCCGCCGTCGTGATGGTGAACGTCGTCGTGATGACCGCCCACGTCGCAGTCGCGATGATCGTAGAAGTGATCGTCGCAATGACCGTAAAGGTGACCGCCGCAGAGATGAGCGTAAATTTGATCGTCCGCGTGGAGAGAAAAAAACTCGCCATCAAAGTGAAGGTTTTAAACCTTACTTTAAAGACTAATAGGATGTGGATTGCTTCTGGGCAATCCACATTTTTTATTACTTAATAGTTAATACTATTTATCTTGATAAGTATTGAGAATTTTGGTATAATAAATAATAATTATTTCTTGTAAACGGTCGATAATGGCCTATGCCTTATAGATTTCCAAGTGGAGAAAGGTAGATTATTATGGATATCGCACAAATTTTGCGTAGTCAGGGGTTTAAAGTAACCCCACAACGTATTGCGATTTATGATGCTTTGCGTGGTCATCATGATCATCCAACAGCAGAGATGTTGTATCATACGTTGCGCCCAGAACATCCAAGCATGAGCTTGGCTACAGTGTATAAGACGATGGAGATTTTTGAAAAAATCGGTCTTGTTAAAATTCTAGAAGTTGGTGATGAGCGTGCTCATTACGATTGGGATACACAAGCTCATTCCCATATCCGTTGCATTCGTTGCAATAAGGTAGAGGACATGATGGGCATTGATTTGAAAGCTATCAAAACGATTGCTGATCAAGGTAGCGAATATCAAATCACAGGTCAACATATTACCTTCGAAGGTGTTTGCCCTGAGTGTGCAAAAAAAGAAAGTCATTAATAGATAACCCCTGTTGTTGAAGGGCTCCTTCACGGCAGGGGTTATATTAGTTATCGTATATCTTATATCTAATCGTATATCGTATACCTTATATCTATTAGTGTTATAGAATAGCGATAATTAGATATAAGCATAATACAATAGATATTAGAGTTAAGCGTTTTATAATTATAAAATTGTAGAAATCGTATAATCGTATAAAGGAGTATCATGTTTGTAATAGGCAGTCACTTATCAATTAGCAAAGGTTATTTACATATGGGCAAGGAAGCGACTAAAATTGGGGGTAATACGTTCCAATACTTTACTCGCAACCCTCGTGGTGGTAGCATGCGAGCTCTCGATGTTGAGGATATGAATAACCTTAGTGCATATATGAAAGAACATAACTTTGGTACCTTGTTGGCACATGCGCCGTATACCTATAACCCATGTGCCGCCAAAGAGGATTTACGCGCTTTTGCGAAGCAATCTATGATGGAAGATTTAGAGCGTATGGAATATTTGCCAGGTCAAATGTATAACTTTCACCCTGGTAGCCATGTGAAGCAAGGCGTAGATCAAGGTATTGAGTACATTGTAGCGTGTTTGAATGAAATCTTATTCCCAGGTATGAAGACAACAGTCCTCTTGGAAGTAATGGCTGGTAAGGGTACAGAAATTGGCTCTCGTTTTGAAGAAATTGCACGCATCATCGATGGCGTAAAGCTAAAAGAGTACATGGGTGTGTGTGTTGATACTTGCCATATTCACGAAGGGGGTTATGATATCGTACATAATCTCGATGGCGTTATTGACGAGTTCGATCGAATTGTAGGTCTTGATCGTTTGAAAGCCATTCATTTGAATGACTCTAAAAATCCTATGGGTGCCCATAAAGATCGTCATGAAAAAATTGGGGAAGGACATATTGGTATCGATGCTATTGCTCGCGTTGTAACACATCCTAAATTGACGAACTTGCCATTCTATTTGGAAACACCAAATGAATTGGACGGCTATGCAAAGGAAATTGCTATGCTACGTTCTATCGTAGAAAATAAATAATTAAAATACAGAAGTTAATTTAGTTATATAATAAATATGTAGAATACCTGATGCTATACTAGTTATTGCAAATACATAAAGTTATTAAAACTATTAAGGCTATTAAAGCTATATAAAGTTATTGAACTTCTATAAACTTATGGGACTAACAGCTTGTTTTGGCATTTGAATTCATACATTGTGTAAGGTATAGGGAGAACTGGAAAGGGGGGACAAAATGCGTTTTTTACATACTGCCGATTGGCATTTAGGGCGTATTTTTTATGGACAGTACTTAACAGAGGACCAAGCTCATGTGTTGGAACATCAGTTTTTTAATATTTTGAGAGATGAAAACATCGATGGCATATTGCTCGCAGGGGATGTTTTTGATAGAGCGGTGCCCCCCATTGAAGCTATCGAATTGTGGGACTCCATCATCACTCGTCTCGCTATGGACTACAAGATGCCTCTCTTTGTGGTGAGCGGTAATCACGATGGGGCAGAACGTCTTGAAGTGGGGCGCTCTATGTTGGGCCAATCGGGTATCCATATTTGGGGCTCTCCTCATCATGCGTTGAAGCCTTTTGAATTTGAAGGGACAGATGGCAAGGTGGTTATTTGTCCTATGCCTTTTAGTGAGCCCCGACGCATAGGGGAGGCTTTATTTGCTGATGTAGAGTCTACTAATGCAGAATCTACCGATACTGAAATTGCTGACATCATAACCCCCTGTTATGAACAAAATTGCGAAAGCGCTTTGAACCTGCATAATTATGACCAAATGTATCAAGCTTGGAGCGACTACTTATATAAACAAGTGCCTAAGGGGATGCGCAGTATCGCTATTAGCCATGCCTTTGTTATGGGCGGTGAAGTAGGGGGCTCAGAGCGTACCTTGTCTGTAGGTGGTAGTGAACAGGTAAATCCTCAAGTCTTTAAAAATTTTCACTATACTGCCTTGGGACATTTGCATGGGCCTCAGCGAATGGGAGCTGATCATATTCGCTATAGTGGATCCCCATTAAAATATTCCTTTGATGAACATATGCAGAAGAAGTCTTTTACCATCATTGATATGGATACAAAGGGGAACGTAGATATTAACACGATTCCTGTAGAGGCGAAGCGAGACGTAGTCATTTTGGAAGGATATTTTGAAGACCTGTTAAATGATAAAGCATTACAGGCTAAACATAGGGATGATTATGTGCAAGCCCGTTTACTTGATACGATGCCGATTATGGATGGAATGGCTAAACTGCGCCAAGTATATCATCGTTGTATGACCATTGATCTAGTTGGTCGCATGGCAGAGCCTATAGCAGATATGGGTGAGGCAATTTTCAAAGAATTAAATGAACGGGATCTATTTAATCAGTTTGCAGAAACTGTGTGGAAGGAACCTTTAACAGAGAAAGAACAGCAATATATCAACTCTGTATGGGACCGAATTCTTAAGGAGGACTAAATGAAGCCTATATCATTAACTATAGAAGCCTTTGGTCCGTATCGTGATTCGGTCACTTTAGATTTTAATGAGCTTCAAGACCATTCCATGTTTCTCATTGCTGGTCCTACGGGGGCAGGGAAAACATCAATCTTAGATGCCATAGTGTATGCCTTGTATGGTGAGCCGAGTGGAGAAGTACGCAAAACAGATGCTATTCGCAGTGACTTTGCAGAACCTCATCGTATGACTCGTGTCGATTTCTCCTTTGCTATTGGCAATGCACAATATCGTGTTGAACGATTACCGAAACAGATGGTAGCAAAAAAACGTGGTACAGGGATGCGTGAGCAGAATGCTAGCGCTACTGTATATGAGAAGAAAGATGGTGAGTGGAAGGTCATTGCTACCTCTGCTGTCGCCATTCGCGATACTATTCAGCAAATTATAGGATTTCGTAAGGATCAGTTCTTACAAGTTGTGCTATTACCTCAAGGGGAATTCCGAAAGTTGCTAGTGGCCTCTACGAGTGAACGTGAGGAATTACTACATACACTTTTTAGAACGGAGCTATATCGAAAATTACAAGAAGCACTGAAGGCTGCTTATGATGAAGCAAAGGCAGGTATTGAAGAAAATCTAACTAAGCAAACTGCATTTATGCAGTCTATCCCTCATGATGGAGCGACTCCAATGGTAACCATTGAGCATGTGCGTGAGTTACTAGTAAATCGGGGCCCACATCGAGATGCTCTCGCGGTAGAACGAGATGAGGCAGTAACCGTGGTAGAACAGTTTAATGTGCTCCGAAATCAATGGTCTTTATATAATCAGGCTCAACAATCTCTTGCTGAGGCTACTTCGAAACTTGACATGGTGAAAGTAAGGGAAACTGAGCGTGTAAATCTAAGCGAAAAGGTTCAGTTCCTTAACTCTTTGGCACCAACTCATGAATTATATAAACAATATATTGAGAAACAAGCTATATTAAAAACTTTAGAACAGGCCCTTTCAGATGCGAAAGAACATGTAGAACTAGCAACTCAACATGAGGCTAAATGTTTAGACTTATACAGTGACTTAGAAGGTCGAGCTGAAAGTATACAAGATAAAAGAACTACTTTGGCTCAATTTCAACAACAAGCAGAGAAGTTTAATGAGTTAGATGTATTGAAAAAGGAATTGTCCTCATTACAGAGTAATTTAGAAGAATTAGATAGTAAAAAAAGCGAAGATGCCTTAACTAAACAACGGAAGCTTGTAAAGACTTTAGAAAACGACTTAGAAGCTTTGCGTAAACAGTTACGAGATAATAATAAATTTTTAGAGGGTGCTAATGTTATTCAAGGACAACTAAATGAGTTACATAGATATTCTGAATTGCTAGAAGAAATTAATAAGGTACAAAAAGAAATCGACAATAAAGGTCAAACGTTAGCGTCTTTAGATGAAACCTTGCAGGTTGCAAAGGTACATCTTGAACGATTAGAGCATCTAATGCAAGAAGGGCGTGCCTTTGAGCTAGTTCATTTAGTTGTAGATAATGAGCCTTGTCCGGTTTGTGGCTCTACAGATCATCCACGGTTAGCAGCTAAGCCGGAGATGTATCCGACTAAGGATGAAATTGAAGAGGCTCGCAAAACCCGTGACGTGGCACTGCAAAAGCAAGCTAGTGAAGTGGGACAACAGAAAACATTAGATGCTCGTCTTAAGGAGTTAGCTAAGTTAGAAGTAGAACAATGTTCCAAACTTAAGTCATCTATGGATGGTTTTTCTAAGAAAAACTTTACATCTGTTCAACAAGATTTGTTGACTAAAATGGAGCGACTTACAGCTTTACATGGTGAGTCTGAATTGTTGAGTAACACTATAGCTGACAATGAACATAAGTTAAAAGTAGCTAGAGATAAGTTAGCAACTTTAGAACTTGCCCATAATGAATTACTTAAAAATCTACACGACCTAGAAATTCGTATTAGCTCAGTACAAGCTAATATTGATGCTCTATCTAAAACTTTACCAATCACGGATATAGATGCATGGCAAAAACAGTTAGAGTCATTGGATAGTGATATTACACTCTACAATGAGCAGGTGAAAGTTAGCAAAACTAATTTAGATACTGCTCGAGAACAGTTGAATGCCAAACGTGGACGCTTAGAAACTTTGTCCTTTCAAGTAAAAGAAGAAACAAAAAATCTTAATTTGCGGTATAAGAACTATACAAAGTCATTACAAGCCATTTCTTTAGGAGAGGATGATTTTGTAGAGTCTTTACGTGATATTAAAGAGATAGAGACCTATAGAATACAGCTGCATGCTTTGGATGAAGCCTTTAATAAAGCACAAGCTGTATATGATGCGGCGTTAAAGGTAGCAGAAACTGTGGTTAAACCAAGTGATACTGTTTCTGATGAAATCTATGCTACAGCAGTAGAGCATCGAGATATATTAGTAGGTAATCTTGCGGCATGGGATAAAGAAACAAAGCATATCGAAACTACGCTCACCTCATTAGAAGCACTCGAAGCTGCTATGGGCGAGGCTCGTGAAAAGGTGAAGTTCTTAAGCCGATTAAATGATCTCGCTAATGGTGGGGAGCAAGGCTTTAAAAATGTTACCTTTGAACGCTATGTACTGGGGGCGATTTTAGATGAGGTTGTATATGCTGCTAATTTACGACTTCAGAAGATGAGTCGCAACAGATATTCCTTGGAAAGATCCGATTATACAGGTGGTGGTCGTGGCAAGCAAGGCCTCGATTTGGCGGTTATGGATGCTTTTACAGGCCAATCTAGACCAGCAAATACCTTATCTGGTGGTGAAACATTCTTGGCTTCTATGGCGCTTGCCTTGGGATTAGCGGATGTTATCCAAAGCTATGCTGGTGGCATCCATATGGATACGATGTTTATTGATGAAGGTTTTGGTACACTCGATCCAGATACATTGGAACTCGCCATGGAAACATTGTTACAGTTGCAATCGTCAGGACGTCTCATCGGTATCATTTCTCATGTACCTGAGTTAAAGTCTCGTATACCTGCTCATTTAGAAGTGACTCGAGGTGACGACGGTAGTACCGCAAAATTTGTTATTAACTAGATATCATAAACTAGATATAGATTTGCCAAATGTGTTACTATAAAAAGAGGAGAATTCCTACAAAAACATCCTGTATTTACGAAGGGGGTTCTATGAAGTTTTCGTTTGCTCATAATAATATAAATGTTAAAGACCTTGATAAAAGTCTAGCATTCTATAAAGAGGCATTATTGCTCGAGGAGTCTCGTCGTTTGGAAGACCCAAGCGGTGCTTTTACCCTCGTGTATTTAAAAAGTCCTTATACAGCACATGAATTAGAACTTACATGGTTGCGTGACTGGGATCGTCCTTATAATTTGGGGGATAATGAATTCCACTTGGCATTCTATGTAGATGACTATGAAGCGGCTCTTAAAAAGCATAAAGAAATGGGCGTTGTTGCTTATGAGAATGCTGATATGGGTATTTATTTCATAGCAGATCCAGATGGATATTGGACAGAAATCATTCCGGCGGGGAAATATTAATAGAATATATGTTAACCCGTTTAGAGTGGTTGGTTGGTCCCAATAAAATCCAAACATTAAGAGACACGTCTATCGCGCTCTTTGGTGTAGGTGGCGTAGGTGGTGGTGCCCTTGAGGCATTAGTGCGAGCTGGTGTAGGTCGCATCGTCATTATCGATGGAGATTCCATAGCGCCTAGCAATTTGAACCGTCAAATGATTACGACTCATAATACGATTGGGGAACGTAAGGTAGAGGTAGCAAAGGCGCGAGCTCTTTCTATCAATCCTGATGTGGTGATAGAAACTCATGATATTATGTATACTGAGGAAAACTATCCTGGATTTATTCAAAGCTTGAACGTTGATTATGTTATTGACGCCATCGATATGGTAACGGCGAAACTTAATATCATTGAGGTTTGTCAACGTGAAAGCATCCCTGTTATTTCTTGTATGGGCGGAGGTAATCGCTTTTACCCAGAAAAACTTATGATTGCAGATATCAATAAGTCTCATACATGTCCTTTGGCACGCGTTATGCGTCGGGAACTCAAAAAACGGGGTATAAAAAAACAATTAGTTTTATTTTCTACTGAAAAACCGACAAAACCACAGTTCCGTGGTGATGCCACAAGTCCTGGGACATGTAGTTTTGTGCCACCAGTGGCAGGTTTTATATTAGCAGCACATGTGTTGCGTACAATTTTGGAGGTACCTGAACAATGAAAAAAGCGAAAATCCATATGGCTGACGGCGGCGATATCGTAATTGAATTATTTGAAAAAGAAGCGCCTGGCACAGTACAAAACTTTATCGACTTGATTAACAAAGGCTTCTACAATGGCCTTCGTTTTCACCGTGTAATTCCTGGTTTCGTAGCACAAGGTGGTTGTCCTAATGGCAACGGTACAGGTGGTCCTGGCTATACAATTAAAGATGAATTAGTTGGCAATCCGCATAAACATGAGCGCGGTGCTTTATCTATGGCTCACCGTGGCCCTAATACTGGTGGTAGTCAGTTCTTTATTGTATATGAGCCACAACCTCATTTAGATGGTGTACATACTGTATTTGGTAAAGTTATTGAAGGTATGGATGTAGTTGATGGTATCCAACAAGGTGCTATCATGGAAACTGTAGAAGTAATCGAAGGTTAATCTCATGAATGAAGTATCTATTAAACATCCAGAATGGCTATATATCGATGTAAATGGTAAAACATCATATGGGTATGACCAAGAGTGGTTCACTGATGAGTGGCAACGCTTGTCTGGTTGTGGGCCTACATCGGCATCACAAGTATTGGGCTATTCGCTATTTAGGGATGGCTTATTAGATCTAGAAACCACATCCGACCAAACGCTTGCTTTAGAACGGATGAACTTAGTTTGGAAATATGTAAAGCCACGTTTTGGTGGTGGTGTTTATAAAACTCAATGGATGGAACGTGGTCTTACTCGCTTACTCGAGGATAAAAGCCTATCTTATGATGTACATATGTTGAATGTATCTCCGTTCTGTGCATCACGCGTAGAGGTGGAGGCTGCAGCTCAGTTTATACATGATGCATTGGCACAGGATGTGCCTGTAGCATTTTTAAATCGTCATAAAGGAAAAGAGAAGGCTCTCTATACCTGGCATTGGGTTCCGATTCACAAGATGTTTATGGACGGCGATGATATCCGCTGTGGCATCTTTGATGAAGGTGAAATTCGTGATTTCTCTTTGGCGAATTGGATGAAAGACACTATTTTAGGTGGTGGATTCTGTTACATTAGTCGCAAAGAGTAAGTAATAGAGCAATTAAAGTAATATACATACGCATCGCAGTGATTTGCGATGCGTATTGTAGTATAAATAGTAGGAGGTACTACATGAGTCAATGGATTACTGAGGAACAAACACCTCACTTACGTCTAAGCGCTGAAGCGGAAGAAGTGCTTTACTCTGGGGAATCTGAGTTCCAGAAAATTGAAGTTTTTAAATCAAAAGAGTATGGTATGATGCTCGCTTTAGATGGCGTGTTCCAAACATCTGAGCGTGAAGAGTTTATCTATCATGAAATGATGAGCCATATCCCTTTGTTCTTACATCCTAATCCTGAGCGCGTTTTGATTATCGGTGGTGGTGATGGTGGCGTAGCTAGAGAATGTGTACGTCATGATTGTGTAAAAGAAGTAACAATGGTTGAAATCGATGGTAAGGTTGTAGAGTTGGCAAAACAATATCTACCAACTATTGCTAAAGCTATGATTGAAAACCACCCTAAATTGACTGTAAAAATTGGTGATGGTATTGGTTTCATGGCAGAAGCAGAAGATTACTATGATGTAATTATCGTGGATTGTTCCGATCCAATCGGTCCTGGTGAAGGCTTATTTACAGAAGAATTCTATAAGAATACATTAAAAGCTTTGAAAGCTGATGGCTTGTTTGTACAACAAACAGAATCTCCGATGTTACATCAAACATTAGTGGAAAAAGTTTTTGGTTACGTTAATAGCCATTTCCCAATTGCTCGCTTATATACAGCTTTTATTCCAATCTATCCTGCAGGAATGCATTGTTTTACATTGGGTTCCAAAACATTTGATCCTCTAACATGGACTCCAAACCGTGAACAAAACTTTGAAACTAAGTATTATAATGCAGATATTCAAAAAGCTGCATTTGCATTGCCAAATTTTGTAAAAAATTATTTGCCAACTAAGTAAATAATATGTATAATGGGGAAGCACCATTTGTGAAACGAAAGTTTCCGATAGTGCTTCCTTATTTATATGGGGATTAAAGGGCTTATATTAGAGATAACACAATTAAAAGTTTCGTTTGTAAAAATTAATGAAATTGAGAAAAAGGTGTTGACACAAATCTCTAGAAAAGATATAATTCTCTTTGTTACGAAGACAATGTCTTCGATACCTACAAGGTGGTGGGTATGGTGAAGCGGTTAACACGGCGGATTGTGGCTCCGTTACGCGTGGGTTCGATCCCCACTACTCACCCCATAACCTACACATCGTAATCACTGTAGGGGTGTCGCCAAGTGGTAAGGCAACGGACTTTGACTCCGTTATGCGCTGGTTCGATCCCAGCCACCCCTGCCAACATGACTCACTAGCTCAGTTGGCAGAGCACCTGACTTTTAATCAGGGTGTCCCGCGTTCGAGTCGCGGGTGAGTCACCAAATTAAAACTCACAAACTTCGGTTTGTGAGTTTTCTATCTCTATTTTTAGAGATTTTGGTTATGATTGTGAGTATAAATTTAATCAAAAATCGGTTGAAAAATCTTTGGAAAAGAGGTTGACGATTTAAGGTTAGATTGATATACTATACAAGTCGTTAGGGCGCAGAACTAACGTAACAGATCTTTGAAAACTGAACAATGATAGGTAATCAATCATATGATTGAAC